>CAVAFS010000059.1:0-6763 GCA_963587975.1 Bulleidia sp.
CCATTATCAGGGAGCCGAATATGAAGTGCAGATTGATAAGGTGGTTCGAAGTGCGGCAACGCATTCCGGAATTATGCAGTTTACGGTAAATCATGTATCTGGAAAGGGAGAACCATGGTATATACTGACTGGAGAGATTTTACCGGAATATGATTACTGGACGATGGAAACCAGAAACTTACAGGAGATAAATCCGACGGACACAGATATATGGCTGGCGATGAGCGTGGAAAGTTCCGGAAAGGCAATACCTGACTGGCGCATTTATTTAGAGACAGATGCGAGCGACGACCATACGCAGGTATTTTACATGGTATTTAACGTGATGAGTTCGGAACAGTCAGATTCGACATTAAGTTTGGTTTTTAAGGAATTGGATGGCACGAAAGATAGTAAAACTGAACTGGTCAATATTACAATTCCGGAAAGCGAGAGTATTCCGTCTTTGACATGGGAGAATGAAAATGGCGAGCAGCAGCTTGCGTTGACCAGCTATGACATGGTGATCACAAATCAGGGGGCGTCAGACGTGGAACCGGAATATGATGAGATTTCCGTACAGATGAAAGACGGAAGTACTTATGTGATAGACAGCAAGGCACAGCAGGTGAAAAATGAATTTTACAGCGAGTGCGGCACAAACAATGACGTGTGGATCGGATTTGACCACATTCTGGATTTGGAACAGATAGAATCTGTGACGATCAATGATATGGTGTTTGCCGTGAAAAATTGAAATTATGAAAGCTAAAATATCGCAGAATCGAATTTGATTCTGCGATATTTTTTACACTTATTTCTCTTTTACCATCTTTGCCCACATAGCAGCACGCGTAGTTTCAGCCCATGTATATTCCCCCATATAATCCCCCTGAAACAATTCGGCCTGTCCATGGAGATAGTCATAATAATCGCAGGTAAACTGCTCCGTATGTATGCGCATTTTTCCATAAGCGGATTCTACCATCTGCTCCAGGTGATAAGGTGCAAGCGTCTGTTTCAACCGATAGAGAATAGTACGGCTATAATTTTTTGAGGAATGTTCCTCACAGTTTTCTAACAGGCAAAATGTGATTTTGTCAATTGGAACCCAATTCCCTTCATAGTGGACGAGAAGAGCAAGAAGTTCTTTTGCTTTCCGGCTTTTGAAAGAAACAGGGGTTTTGTTTATGAACAGTTCAAAATCCGGAAAGCAGCGGATATGAGGGAGAATAACGGTATGTGCGTGTGGATTCATCGTTTCAGTTACGGCACTTGTATGGCTATTGTTTTCTACGTTAAAATTGGTCTTTTTTTCAATAGATGTAACTGACGCAGTGGCAGTGGTATGATATTTCAGAACTCTGTTTAATACCGTGCTGATCTGCTTCGGATCATATGGTTTTAAAATGTATCCCAAAGCACCGATGTCCCAGGCTTCCAGGGAGTATTCCGGAAAGGCTGTGACATAAATAATCTCCGGGGGATTGTCCAGTTCCTCGCTGATCTGTTTTCCGAGCGCAATGCCGTTTAATACAGGCATTTCAATGTCAAGAAAAATGACATCCACGGATGTATGTCGGATATAATCCAGTGCCTTGGCAGGCTGGGTAAACGTATCAATGTGATCGTTTTCCTCGGAAAATCCATCATAACGGGTAAGCATAATGCGGAGCAGATTTAATGCCCGCTCTTCATCATCTACAAGTACATAATTCATGTAAAAACCTCCAAATATTGGTGCGTAAATTGCCTAAATATTTCCAGATACAAGGAAATAAATTGCTTTAAAAATCTGCAGGTACGAAGAAACAGGTTTCCTGAAATGATTCCAAAAGGCAGGTTATGATCTGCAGCAGGTATCATGTCTGATAAGGAAGAAATAATTCCATGATCGTTCCTACTACGCCCTCCTTTGAATGGATGACTAATGTTCCGTGCAGCAGATAATCAATTCTGGAACGGATATTTTGAATGCTGTGGTGCGGATTGATATTGTTTTCATCAAAACCAGGACCGCTGTTTGAGACACGGATCAAAATCCCGGAAGCGGATTGCAGTGTTTCCAGGCGAACAGAACCATGGTTTTCGTTTTTGCGGATTCCGTATTTTATCGCATTTTCAATTAAAGGCTGTACGGAGAGAGGTGGAATCTGAAAGTCTGTCACCGTAATATTTTTTTCAAATACAAGTGCGTTGCCGAAACGCGCGTTCTGGATATACAGATAATTTTCGATGTGATCCAGTTCTTTTTCGAAAGGAATCAGATCGGTATAATCCATAAAGTCAATATTTGTGCGCAGATACTGGGAAAAATGCACGATAAGGTCTGCAGCCTGTTCCGGTGCTGTATAACACATTTCCTGAATGGTTGTCAGCGTGTTATACAGAAAATGAGGCTGAATCTGGCTGGAGAGCATGGCTGTCTGTATGCGGGAAGCTTCTTTTTCCAAAGCCAGCAGATTCTGCGTGTGGGTCAGCAACTGTTTCTGGTAAAGTTTGCTTGCGGTAAAAATCAGAAAGCCAAATACAATGATGCATACCGGGAGCAAAAACAGTGTTTTGCCGGGAAGCCCAAAGGAGTTGTAAATGTAATTGGAGAATATTCCCATCAGCAGATACAAGTAGCCCAGATGGAACAAAAAGCCATCAATGGACAGGGAGGAAAGTCCCTGCAAGGTTTTTATCATCCATCCGATGGTGAGTACTGCAAGAAAAATATGCCCAATCACAACAAATATGCCTGAGATAGGAACACATAATGCCAGGGAAAAACAAATGGCGGTGCCGAGGATCAATCCTGCAAATATACGGCAGCTTTTTCTGTAAAAAACATTTGGGCTGGTGTGGTGAGAAATTACAATGGTAAGCCCCCAGCATGCCAATATCAGAAGCCGTGAAACGTAAGTCAGTAAAAACATCGGAATTACATTTGTGATGCGCTCCAGATAACCAATGATCCAGCAGTTGTTGATGAAAAAGTAAGCTGTAAAAAGCAGACCTGTCAAAAAATACAGGCGAAACCGGCGGGGATCAATGCTGAAGATGGACAGCAGCAGGATCACAAATGTCGCAAATAAAATGGATGACAGTATGATAAAACTGTTTTTGTAAGTATCAAAATAAGTCATTGTGAGACCGAGACTTGTCAGCCGCGGACAGATATTTAAAATTTCAGAAGTATTGGATACTTCAATCACTACTTCGATTACGGAACTGTTGTCAATGCGGTACAGAGGATAAGACCAGGGGGAAACCATGAAAGCCTGGCCGGGTTTTCCGTTGATATATACCCTGTAATTTCCGGAAGGGAGTCCTGGCAGACTAATGGCCATTTTGTCTTCGTCAATGTCGATGTAGCGGTCTACGTTTATGATCGTACGGTAAGATGCACGTGTTCCGGTCATGCGCTGACGTTTCCATGGCTGGATATAGGAAGATGGGATCGAGATTCTGGCTGCGTCCGGGTTTGGAACCGTGGAAGTTAATGTTTTTGCATACTGTTCTTCCGCAGAAGTTGTGTGCTGATTGTGATACCAGTTTGTAAATAATGTCAGAGGGTTTCCGGAGCTTACATTTCCCGGAACTTTTCCGTCAGGATTTTCTGAAAAAATCAATTTGTCAGGGTAAAATTCCCATTCTCCGGCAAGTTCATAGTCAGCATAAAAAGGATTTTCGGAGCGTTCAAAAGAGAATCCGGAGCTGGTGACCTGTAATTTTGCAGCATTCTGGCAGCTTAGATTATAGTGAATATATAAAGTACCAAGTAACACGATACAAAAAATTGTGGATAGCATAAAAATATATTTTCGTTTCATATAGTCCCCTTCTATATTACAGCAATTTTGATGCTTCTATTTTAGAAAAATGCAGGAAACGTGTCAAGAAAAGTGACGGTTCTGTGACGGTCTGTTTTGTATAATAAAAGTACAGTTTACGATATATGATTTAGGACAAAATCATGAGGGTAAAGAGTTTAGGTGAACTGAAGAAATGGAGGAGAATGAAATGTTGCGAAAAAAGATTACAGCATGGGTACTGACCGCAGCAATGCTGGCCGGTCTGGGTGCAGCAGCACCAATTACAGCATTTGCACAAACTGCTGATGATGTTCAGCAGAATCGCTGTTATATCAATGGTGACGAAGTACGTGCATATAATGTGGAGGACACTGTTTATGTGGTAGTGGATGACCTTTCCGCATACGGATTTAATGTTGAGAAAAATAAAAAATCCGTTACGATCACAAGCGGTACAAAGGGATATTACTTTGATGAGTCATTCAGTCCAAACACAGAAAGCAGTACCATGGGAACCGGAAGTGTAAAGGAAAGCTCTATTAAAGGAAAAGTTGGGGATAAGGCCGTTACATTGTATACAGTTGAAAATAAACTTTGTGTAAAAGCAGATGATCTTGGTACACTGGGTTATACAAAGTATGACAGCAGCAAAAATATCATGAATATTTATTCTGCACAGGCTGGTTATACGGAAAATGCAGAGCATTACAGAAATATTACGGTTGACGCTGACAATCAGACTGGTGTAATCAAATCTTTACAGGGAGCACATTATGATCCGGGCGAAGCTGGAAGCGCGAAATCCAATGCTTATATTGAACTTGGTGTAGATATGGTGCGTACACATGATATCGATGGTACACAGGGCGATGGCCGTGGGATTATCTACAATCTGGTTCCAAAATATTTTGACACGTACGAAGAGGTAGATTTAAATGATCCATCCAGTTATGATTTTGTGGAACTGGACAAAGTAATCGACAATATTCTTGCAACTGGATCTGAAGTATATTTCCGTTTTGGTGCAAGCCAGAATGATGACAATAAGTTCCCGGAAGAAGGTACTGAGGAGTGGACACAGTTTTTACAGGACCTGACCACAATGGCAGAGCATATCGTAATGCATTATGATTTTGGATGGGCAGATGGATATTATGATACACTGGATTATTTTGAAATCTGGAATGAGCCTGATCTGCAGGATTTCTGGCCAAACACAGCAAATCAGTATTATGAGATGTACAACAGTGTGTCAAAAGCAGTAGAAAAACTGGAACCGACACTTCCAATCGGTGGACCGACACTGACAACTTTAAATGATGATGACGGAATCGAAGAGAGCTTTATCAAATACGTAAAAGAAAATGATTGTCCGTTAGATTTCTACGCATATCATTTTTATCCGTCCAACAACTGTGATCCATATGATTATTCCCGCTGGGCATATCATCTGCACAACATTTTGGATGACTATGGATATGGCGATGTGCCGATGATGCTTTCCGAGTATGGTACGGTTTTATTTAATCCGAATGCATTCAGTATGGCTGACAGTGCAGAGGCTTCTTACTTGGCATCTCTGATGATGTATCTGCAGGATACACCGGTGGAAAAGGCAAATATTTATAATCGCCTGGTTAAGACAAATGAAGACGGAAGTGCTGAGATCACAAAAACGGGTTATGGTTACAAGGCTGTGGGCGAAATGAATGAGACAGAAAATCGCCTGGCTGTAACTGGTGGAGACAAAAACGGTATGGCTGTAATGGCTGGTATCAATGACAGTGATGATCAGATCAATGTCCTGATCAGTAATTATGAAATTCCGGCTTCACAGATGCTTGCAAACTCTGAATCTCATAATCCGATGATCAAAGATAACAAACTTTGCATTCCGGGCATTGCAAACTGGTCTCTTCCGATTGCGCGTGTCCTGACTTACGAAAATAATGCGGGTTACAATCTGACTGTTACAGATGTTCCTTATGATACAGCAAATGTTGTAATAGAGCAGTATCGTATTGACAGTGATAACAACCTTGACCTGATCAGCACCACAAAAGCACCGATTAGTGAGGATGGAACCGTAGTAGTGTCAAATGCATTAGATACTTACGATGTAGATCTGTTATCTATTAAACCGGGTGACGCAAAAGTAGATACTTCCAAAAATGGTGTGTTACAGGGAGAAGACGGCAACTGGTATCTCTACAAAAATGGTGTTGTAGATACTTCTTATACAGGAATCTCCAATAACCAGATGGGCTGGTGGAGAATTGTAAATGGAAAGGTAGACTTTAGCTGCAACAGTGTGGAAAATAACGAGAACGGCTGGTGGAAGATTGTAAACGGAAAAGTAGACTTTGGTTATACAGGAATCTCTAATAACCGAAATGGATGGTGGAGAATCGTAAATGGAAAAGTAGACTTTAATTGCAACAGCGTAGAAAACAACGAAAACGGCTGGTGGAAGATCGTAGACGGAAAAGTAGACTTTGGTTATACAGGAATCTCTAATAACCGGAACGGCTGGTGGAGAATTGAAAATGGAAAAGTAAACTTTAATTTTAACGATCTTGCAAATAATCAGAATGGCTGGTGGAAGATCGTAAACGGAAAAGTAGATTTTTCTTATAATGGAAACGTGAAATACAATGGAGCTACTTACAAAATTGTAAACGGAAAAGTTGTGTTTAAATAATTATCAAAAATAAAAAGTAAAATAAATTTTACAATCCACATAACTCATTCAGGTGTATAATAAGCAGGCAACTGTGTACCACAGCTGCAGAAAGCAGGGATGAAGTTATGTGGATTTTATTTGCATTCGGTTCTGCGATTTTTGCGGGACTGACAGCGATTCTTGCAAAATGCGGAATCAGAAAAACGGATTCGGATGCGGCCACCGCGATTCGAACCATTGTGGTATTGATTTTTTCATGGATCATGGTATTGATCACAGGTTCCATCGGAACCATTGGTTC
>CAVAFS010000060.1:0-2671 GCA_963587975.1 Bulleidia sp.
TAATCATGATGGCCGGTCATATCACAACACATGCAAGACAGTTGATCATGGGATTAGGGAAAAGTAATGTCTGGAGACATATCTTTGCTGATTATTGCGAAAACAATATCCTTGCAACCGAATAGAATAATAATGACAGCCGGAAGGCTTTGTTTGCTGACCCGTTTTTTATAGAAACGTGGAGAAAAAGCCTTCTCCAAGACACAAAAACGATACAACAGTTTCAAATTTTAGCAAAATCGGTCTATTTCAACTGAAGGTCAGTACCCATCTTGGATCTGGCCTTTCGATAAAGCTGAACTTCACGGATTCAGGAATTTACTTTACTCTTGCAATCAGATGATCGCCATCCACATCAATGAGAATCACATCATTTGCATGTACTTCATCGGCAAGGATCAATTTTGCAGATAAGGTCTCCACATGTTTCTGCAGGAATCGTTTCAGCGGTCTTGCACCGTAAATCGGGTCATAACCATGCTCTACGATAAAACTCTCTGCGCCCGGTGTAAGTTCTACGGAAATCTCACGGTCTTCCAGACGTTTGTTCAACTGATTCATCAGCAGATGAATGATATTTCCGATGTTGTTCTTGGTCAGCGGCTTAAACATGATGATCTCATCCAGACGGTTCAAGAACTCCGGTCTGAAGTTGCCACGCAGCTCATTCATAACCAGTTCTTCTGCCTGTGGATTGATATCGCCATTCTCGTCAATTCCTTCCAACAGATGCGCAGAACCAAGGTTGGATGTCATGATGATAATCGTGTTTTTGAAGTCCACGGTACGTCCCTGAGAATCGGTGATACGACCATCATCCAGAACCTGTAACAATACGTTAAAGACATCCGGATGGGCTTTTTCTACCTCATCAAAAAGAACAACGGAATATGGTTTTCTACGAACGGCCTCGGTCAGCTGACCACCTTCATCATAGCCTACATATCCTGGAGGTGCTCCGATCAGTCTGGATACGGAGTACTTCTCCATGTACTCACTCATATCAAGTCGAACCATGTTGGATTCATCGTCAAACAGACTTGCGGCCAGTGCTTTTGCCAACTCAGTTTTACCAACACCGGTAGGTCCAAGGAAC
Source organism: Bulleidia sp. (assembly GCA_963587975.1). Lineage (GTDB taxonomy): Bacteria > Bacillota > Clostridia > Lachnospirales > Lachnospiraceae > Eubacterium_I. Next base: position 1,097 of record CAVAFS010000060.1, read on the forward strand.
AGGAAAGAACCGATTGGTTTGCTCGGATCTTTGATTCCGGCTTTGGAACGGATGATCGCTTCGGTAACTTTTGTGACGCCCTCATCCTGTCCGATGACACGTTTGTGCAGTTCTTCGTCCAGATGTAAGGTTTTGTTACGTTCACTCTCGGTCAGTTTTGCAACCGGGATTCCGGTCCAGCGGGAAATAATTCTTGCAATCTCATCCTCGCTGACGCTCTCATGAACCAGTGACATATCTTTATTTTTCACGATTTCTTCTTCGTGAGCTAATTCTTTTTCTAACTGTGGTTTCTTACCATACTGCAGTTCTGCTGCTTTTTCCAGATCGTAATTCTGCTGTGCGGTCTGAATCTCTTTGTTCAGGCTTTCCAGTTCCTCACGCAGTTTCTGTACACGCTCAACGGCTTTCTTCTCATTGTCCCACTGTGCTTTCTTTGTCTGGAACTCACTGCGCAGTTCTGCCAGTTCTTTCTGAAGATTTTCCAGACGTTCTTTGCTCAGATTATCTTCCTCTTTCTTCAGAGCAGTTTCCTCGATTTCCAGCTGCATTACTTTACGGTTCAGCTCATCCAGCTCTGTTGGCATGGAATCAAGCTCTGTCTTGATCAGTGCGCATGCCTCATCCACCAGATCGATGGCCTTGTCCGGCAGGAAACGGTCGGAAATGTAACGGTTGGACAGTACGGCTGCGGAAACCAGCGCACCATCTGTAATTTTTACGCCATGGAATACTTCATAACGCTCTTTCAAACCACGCAGGATGGAAATCGTATCTTCTACGGTCGGCTCGTCTACCATAACCGGCTGGAAACGACGCTCCAGAGCGGCATCTTTTTCGATATATTCACGGTACTCATCCAGTGTAGTAGCACCGATACAATGTAATTCACCTCTTGCCAGCATTGGTTTTAACATATTGCCGGCATCCATAGCTCCGTCTGTCTTTCCTGCGCCAACGATGGTATGAAGCTCATCGATAAACAGGATGATCTTGCCTTCGCTTTTCTTTACCTCGTCCAGAACGGCTTTCAGACGTTCCTCAAATTCTCCCCTGTATTTTGCACCTGCAACCAAGGCTCCCATATCAAGGGCAAATAATTTCTTGTCCTTCAGGCCTTCCGGTACATCACCGCGGACGATACGCTGTGCCAGTCCTTCGACAACGGCAGTTTTACCAACACCAGGTTCACCGATCAGAACCGGGTTGTTTTTTGTCTTTCTGGAAAGGATACGAACAACGTTTCGGATCTCGCTGTCACGGCCGATGACCGGATCCAATTTCTGATCTCTTGCACGTTCTACCATATCGTAACCATATTTTTCCAATGTATCATAAGTAGCTTCCGGATTGTCACTTACAACTCTCTGGTTGCCACGGACGGTGGATAATACCTGGAGGAATCTGTCTCTTGTGATTCCATACTCACGGAAGATTTCTTTGATCGCCGGATTTGGGTAATGGATCATGCTCAAGAACAAATGCTCAACGGATACATACTCATCGCCCATCTGTTTTGCCTCGTCCTCGGCACTGATCAGTACTTTATTCAGCTGCTGGCCGACATAAACCTGT
>CAVAFS010000061.1:0-3780 GCA_963587975.1 Bulleidia sp.
GCTATCCAAAATAGAATTTTAATTTTCGAGTCATTATCTATTGATTTACCATTTTCAAACTGATATCATAGAAATCGCTTATTTCTAACATATAAGTGGTTGCAAAAATGTCATTTAAAATAGCATATATAGAGGAATAAATTATGAAAAAATTATCAATCGAAAAAATGGTCAAAACCATTACAGAAAAAAGAAAAGAAAAACATCTGACACAAGCTCAATTATCCGAGATCACCGGAATTCACCGTGGAATGATCGGCAGACTGGAAAACATGGACTACACACCATCCATTGATCAACTGCAGTCCATCGCAGAAGTACTAGATTTTGACATCACAGATTTATTTATGGAAGAAGCACCGGAAAGTGCTTCCGCTGCCACTCTGGATCGTCACTACAACATTGCAGTAGCCGGAACCGGTTACGTTGGACTGTCCATCGCCACCCTGCTGGCACAGCACAACCACGTTACTGCCGTAGACATCATCCCAGAAAAAGTTGACCTGATCAACAACCGCAAATCTCCGATTCAGGATGATTACATCGAAAAATATCTGGCAGAAAAAGAACTGGATCTGACCGCAACCTTAGACGGAGAAACCGCATACAAAGATGCTGATTTCGTTGTCATTGCTGCACCAACTAACTACGACAGCAAAAAGAACTACTTCGATACCTCTGCCGTAGAGGCCGTTATCGAATTAGTACTGAAAGTAAATCCGAAAGCGATCATGGTCATCAAATCCACCATTCCGGTCGGATATACGGCATCTGTTCGCGAAAAATACCAGACCGAAAACATTATCTTCAGCCCGGAATTTTTACGTGAATCAAAAGCACTGTATGACAATCTGTATCCGTCCAGAATCATTGTTTCTACCGATATGAATAATGAAAAACTGGTTCAGGCTTCCCATACATTTGCGGCCCTGCTTCAGGAAGGCGCTATCAAAGAAGATATCGATACTCTGTTCATGGGATTTACGGAGGCAGAAGCTGTAAAATTATTTGCAAACACTTACCTCGCACTGCGCGTTTCCTATTTCAATGAGCTGGATACATACGCAGAAATGAAAGGTCTTGATACAAAGGCTATTATCAACGGTGTCTGCCTTGATCCACGTATCGGCACTCATTACAACAACCCAAGCTTCGGCTACGGCGGCTACTGTCTGCCAAAAGATACCAAACAGCTGTTGGCTAACTATAACGATGTTCCGCAGAATATGATGTCTGCCATCGTTGAGAGTAACAGAACCAGAAAAGATTTCATTGCAGACCGTGTTCTGGAACTTGCAGGCGCATATGAAGCAAACAGCCAGTGGGATGAAAATAAAGAAAAAGTGGTTATCGTTGGCGTATACCGTCTGACCATGAAATCCAACTCCGATAACTTCCGTCAGTCTTCCATCCAAGGTGTTATGAAACGAATCAAAGCCAAAGGTGCTACTGTCGTTATCTATGAGCCAACACTGGAAAATGGAACTACATTTTTTGGAAGCAAAGTAGTCAATGACCTGAAAAAGTTCAAAAAAATGACAAACAGCATCATTGCAAACAGATACGACAGCTGTCTGGACGATGTCAGAGATAAAGTATACACACGCGATCTGTTCCAGAGAGATTAATTTGCAAAAACTTACAGGAGGTCTCAAAAGATATGCAGCACATTGATTTGCACAATAAAACAGTCCTTGTCACAGGTTCTGCCGGATTCATCGGCAGCAACCTTGTACTGGAGCTTTTAAATACACAGTCCCCGATCACAATTATCGGTCTGGACAATGTAAATGATTACTATGATGTTTCCATCAAAGAGTGGCGTCTGAAAGAAATTGAAAAATGCGTAGCCGCACACACCGATTCCAATTACAAATTCTACAAAGGAGATTTGGCTGACAAAGCACTGGTAGATCAGATTTTTGCAGACCATGAACCAGATGTTGTAGTAAACCTCGCCGCTCAGGCCGGTGTCCGCTACTCCATCACCAATCCGGATGCTTATATCCAATCCAACCTGATCGGATTTTATAACATTCTGGAAGCCTGCCGTCATTCTTATGACAATGGTGCAAAAGGCGTGGAACACCTGGTATACGCTTCTTCCTCTTCCGTCTATGGAACAAACAAAAAGGTTCCATACAGCACCGAAGATAAAGTAGATAACCCGGTATCCCTCTATGCAGCAACAAAGAAAAGCAACGAGCTGATGGCTCACGCTTATTCAAAATTGTATAACATTCCGTCCACCGGGTTACGTTTCTTCACTGTATACGGCCCGGCCGGAAGACCAGACATGGCATACTTCGGTTTCACCAACAAACTTTTGAAAGGTGACACCATCCAGATTTTCAACTACGGAAACTGCAAACGCGACTTCACTTTTGTAAACGATATCGTAGAAGGTGTAAAACGTGTTATGCAGGGAGCTCCGGAGAAAAAAAACGGCGAGGACGGACTTCCGATTCCTCCATACGCTGTCTACAACATCGGAAACAGCAATCCGGAAAATCTGCTGGATTTTGTAAATACCCTTCAGCAGGAACTGATCCGCGCCAAAGTGCTCCCGGAAGACTATGATTTCGATGCACACAAAGAACTTGTTCCGATGCAGCCGGGCGATGTACCGGTTACTTACGCTGATACATCTGCCTTAGAGCGTGACTATGGATTCAAACCAGCTACCAGCCTGCGTGACGGACTTCGTAAATTTGCGGAGTGGTATAAAGAATTTTATCAGGTATAAGTATTCTGAAAAAATAGACAGGGCAGAGATTTTCACCTCTGCCCTTGTTCCTCTTCCTTACACCTATTCTACTGTTTCTTCATTAATACTTCACATATCTGAGTTTCATCATAATCTGGTGCAAACTGTGCTGCAATCTGATATATCTGTTCAATCATAGTTTGATCAGCCTCTAACATATCTGCAGTTTCTTCTGCTGTATAACCTTTTTGGATTTTTTTGACTGTCTGATTGATCACACGCAATAAATCTCCACGTTCCATGCCCAATTCCAGTCCATGATCAAATTCAGCTTTTCGAAGCTTCTTTTCTTCCTCTTCTTTGTTATATTCAAATATACTCACTGCGATAACCTCCGCTTTATTCTTTACCAGAAATTCTTTCAGTATATTTTCCTGAATGCACTCATTCACAGCCCGGTCTACAGCTTCTTCCAACTGCATTGTAGCTGTATAACTGCGAACTCTTGCCACATACTGTGCATATTCTCTTAAAATCTGACATTGTTCCATCAGTTCCCTGTTATGCCCTTCATTTACATTCAACGTTGTCACTTTTAATTCTAGACTTGGTTCTCCATTCAGATTTTCAAAAGCATCTGATAAACGATTCTCCCATTGTTCCTCTTTCTTCTGTGTACCATTATAAAACACCAGGAAATTCGGTGCAGGAATTTTCTGCAAAGCAGATGAATACAAGGATTTGTGAACTACCAGTTTCTGATATTCGTCAGCAATATAAAATAAATCTCTCAATGGAATATTTGGATTGTATGTAGACTGATGTTCATATAAAAACAAATTTGTATCAATGATAAATGCCAGATCATTATAAATCCCCATGTAAATTGCATTTTTCAACGTGACAATTTCCAACTTTTCCGGATTATCATACGACTTTCCACTGATTGCATTATATAAGGATAATAAATTTTTCCGATCCGAAAAAAGCATTCGAAATATCGTATCCTTATATTTCGTATTTGCCTTTACATTCTGCTGTCGTTTCTGTGTTGCTGTTCTCTTGGTACGTCT
>CAVAFS010000062.1:0-6493 GCA_963587975.1 Bulleidia sp.
ATTCAAGTCGAACGCACGTGAGACTTGGTGCGTGATTCTGGTCAGCGTAAGCTGACATATTCTTCTCAGAATCACTGCACATCTTCACGGAGTTTTTATCTCAGTCAGAGATTGTACTTCTCGACTGAGATAAAAAGCGCATCACTAATAAGGAGGTATATATTATGAGTTGTAACAATCAGTTAAAAGAAACCTATGGGTTATTTATCGGTGGAGAGTGGCGTCCGGCATCTGACGGAGCAACCTACACAAGCACGAATCCGGCAAACGGCGAAGTTCTGGCACAATGTGCACAGGCAACCAAGGAAGATGTCGATGCCGCTGTCGCAGCAGCATGGAAAGCATTTCCGGAATGGAAAAAGACAACCAAAGAGGAACGTGCAGCAATCCTTGATAAAATTGCTGACCGCGTAGAAGAAAATCAGGAATGGCTGGCAAAAGTTGAGACCATGGATAACGGAAAACCGATCCGTGAGACAATGGCGATCGATGTTCCTTATTCCATCCGCCACTTCCGTTATTATGCAAGCCTGATACGTACTGATGAAGGTGTTGCTTCCATCCTTGACGGTGGCATGATGAGTCTGGTTCTCCGTGAGCCGATCGGTGTTGTCGGACAAATCGTTCCGTGGAACTTCCCATTTTTAATGGCAGCATGGAAACTTGCACCGGCTATCGCAGCAGGTGACTGTATCGTATTTAAGCCGTCATCCACAACATCCCTCAGCATGCTGGTATTTACCGAACTGATTCAGGATCTGCTTCCGGCCGGTGTGTTAAACCTGATCACAGGTGCCGGTGGAAAATCCGGACAGTATCTGCTCGATCACCCGGATCTGTGCAAACTTGCTTTCACAGGTTCTACGGAAATCGGTAAAGACGTTGCTCTGGCTGCAGCCAACAAACTGATTCCGGCTACTCTGGAACTTGGCGGTAAGAGCGCAAATATCATCTTCAACGACTGTAACTGGACAGCTGCCATCGACGGCGTACAGCTTGGTATCCTTTTCAATCAGGGACAGGTTTGCTGTGCAGGCTCCAGAGTATTTGTCCAGGAAGATATTTACGACAAATTTGTTGCAGAACTGGTAAATGCATTCCAGCATATCAATGTCGGTGATCCGTTAAATCCGGAGACACAGATGGGTGCTCAGATCAACAGACGTCAGGCAGAGAAAATCCTCTCCTACGTACAGATTGCAAAAGAAGAAGGCGCAACGGTTGCATGCGGCGGTGACTTCTATACAGAAAACGGCTGCGAAAAGGGAAGCTTCATTCAGCCGACTCTGATCACAAATGTTACCAACGATATGCGTGTGGCTCAGGAAGAAATCTTCGGACCAGTTGCCGTTGTCATCAAATTTAAAACAGAGGACGAAGTCATTGCTCTGGCAAACCAGTCTACTTACGGACTTGGCGGTGCTGTATGGACCAAAGATATCCATCGCGCACTCCGTGTTGCAAGAAGTATTGAGACAGGTCGTATATGGGTCAATACATACAACCAGATTCCGGAAGGTGCTCCGTTCGGCGGTTACAAACAGTCCGGTATCGGTCGTGAAAACGACAAGGCTATTCTGGATGCTTACAGCCAGACAAAGAACATTATGATCAATTTAAATGATGCACCAAGCGGATTTTATCCGGCAAAATAATACACGATACAGCAACAATATCTTTATCGTGTGAAAATCAACATTACAATATTGCAATTATGAGAGTATAAACCGAAATTCATTTATAATAACAGATTGCAGCTCCCTGGAAACTACACCTTGGGGAAAGTGTAAACTCCGGGGGCTGTTATCCTATCACAGGGGTATAAAGGAGAGAAATAAAATGGGAAGATTTACTTTACCAAGAGACATTTATCATGGATTAAACTGTATTGAAGAATTGAAAAATCTGAAAGGCTCCAAAGCTTTCGTTGTTGTCGGCGGCGGCTCCATGAAACGCCAGGGCTATTTACAGAAAGTGGAGGGCTATCTGAAAGAAGCCGGAATGGAAGTCTGTACTTTTGAAGGCGTAGAACCAGATCCATCTGTTGAAACTGTTATGAAAGGTGCCGAAGCAATGCGCCAGTTCCAGCCGGACTGGATCGTTGCCATGGGTGGTGGCTCTCCAATCGATGCAGCAAAAGCGATGTGGGCATTTTATGAATATCCGGAAATCACTTTCCAGGATCTGATCACACCATTTAGTTTCCCGGAACTTCGTCAAAAGGCAAAATTTGCAGCCATCTCAACAACTTCGGGAACAGCAACGGAAGTAACTGCCTTTTCTGTTATCACAGACTACAGCACAGGTGTAAAATATCCGCTGGCAGATTTTAACATTACACCAGATGTGGCATTTGTCGATCCACAGTTAGTACATGGGCTGCCGCCAAAACAGGTTGCTTACACTGGAATGGATGCATTGACACACGCGATTGAAGCTTATGTTTCCACTGTCAACTGCCCGTTCACAGATGCACTGGCTTTAAAGGCCATCGAAATGGTATTTGACTATCTGCCAGTTTCCTATTATGGCAATATGGAAGCCCGCGGTGAAATGCACTATGCACAGTGTCTTGCCGGAATGGCATTTTCCAATGCACTGCTCGGCATCGTTCATTCTATGGCACACAAAACAGGTGCTGCCTTCTCGACCGGACACATTCCGCACGGATGCGCCAACGCCATCTATCTGCCGTATGTCATTAAATACAATGCAAAAGATCCGGTTGCAGCAAAACGTTTCGCTGACATTGCCCGCTTTGTCGGTCTGGAAGGAATGTCTGAAAAAGCACTGATTAACAATCTCTGTGCAAAAATTGACGCCTACAACAAAGAACTGAACATTCCTGCAACATTACAGGAGTTCGGTATTGTAGAAGAAGAATTTAAAGAAAAAGTTGCTCATATCTCTGAGCTTGCCCTGACGGATGCCTGCACTGGCTCCAATCCAAGAGCTATTAACGCATCACAGATGGAGAAACTCTTCCACTGTACTTACTATGGTACAGAGGTCGATTTCTAATAAATTGTCCTATTCAAATATCCTAAAACAAACTGGCATCTTATCACAAATAAGATGCCAGTTTGTTTTTGTGTGCGCCTTGCGGCGCACGTTTCTAATGGGTGAAATGGTGCTAGAATATAAATAGTACAACAATAAATGAAAAAGATACTCAACAATAATGAGAAAGTTTTTCGATAACGATGAATGTGAAAAAAGTGTGTTGACGTTAACCAAGGCTAATGCTATCATAACTGCTGTTAGAAAGTGCTAATAAAGTTTATGCCATGTTAAAATAGGTTAAAGGTAAACAAAAAAAGTTTATTATCACAATCTGATGAAGATATTTTTGATTTTATTAAAATGAAAAATATAAGGAGGATTTTATGAGAAGAAAGAAACTTTCAATGAAAGTAGCAGCGGCAGTTCTCGCAGCAGCTACATTTATGAGTACCTGCCCGACAGCTGCTTTTGCAGTAACAAAGAGCCAGGTAGCAGCAGACGGAACTTACACAGCTACAAGCCATGTATCCAGAACTTCCGAAGATGTGGATGATGAGTGGAGTGAATATGACGTAGATGTAGCAGTATCGGTAAAGGATGGTAAATTTACTGATATTACTGTAACACCGAAAAATGGATATGATGAAAGCGCAAATAGCAGTTATTTCAATAAAGCATATAACAAGTCTAAAGGAATCAAGACACTGCTGGTAGGTCAGGCTGCAACAGAAGATACCATCAACGGATGGTCTACTGTGTCTGGAGCAACCCGTACATCAACAGCAGTCAAAGAAGCTGCACTGAAAGCAATCCAGAGTGCATCAGAAGCACCGGTAAAACAGGAAGCTTACGTATTGATGAACATTCCGTATGCAGCATTTTATGCAGCTGAGGGTGATTCTGATGTTGATGCTGTTTCATCTGCGACAAAGATGAAAACAAGAGCGTCTCTTGCAGCAGGTTCTTATCATGTAAATAGTGATGGATCAGATATCAGTGGTATTACATTCCCTGTAAAGGTAAGTGATCTTGCAGCGTTAACAGGAAAATATACACAGATTACAGATGACAGCAAAGTTGAAATCACTACAAGCATTAAAGGAAAAGAGACTACCACAACTTACGCGGGAAAAGATGCATTATTTGAGAGTGCAGATTATTCTTATTATGTACTGAGCGAGGCTCCATCTTACTATAAAGAGCTTACCGTAAATGAGGACGGAACACTCAGCTTTGGAGCAGTGAAGACATCTTCTGCGACAACTTTGGACAGTGCAACTGGTACCTTATCCACATCTACAAGCTATGGTGACTATCAGCTTGATATTGAAGGACTTCCAGAAAGTATCAATACGGTATATGGTGTTACAATCAGCACAAAAGAGGGTGACAGCTACGGATTACGTCATGTAGAGAACATTTGGAGAAAGACAGAACTTGCATGGAGTACTGGTTTTGTAACAGAGACACATGGCTGCCAGCTTTCTTATGCAGATTATGTATCCATGATGGGACAGACTATCAACAAAGTTACATATTACACAGATGCCGGTGTGTATAATATTTCGCTGAATCAGTATGTTCCGGTGAAATTTGCAAATACAGTAGCAGTAGAAAATGCTTCTGCAGATACTGGAAAAACAACAGTTACAATCACTGGATTACCTTCTGATTACGATGCGGTATACAGTGTGGACGGACTGAATAATATTTCAGTAAAAGATGGTGTATTAAGCTTTGATAAGAATGCAGCAGTTGGACAGTATACTTTAAAGATTGCAGATAAAAGTGGAAAATATGCAGATCTTTCTGCAACATTTGAGTTGACGACAGATAAAGCAGTAGCTGCTTATGACAATGCAAGTGACAGTCTTGTTGCTGCAAAAGATGCAACTGCAGATGATCTGAGTGCATATATCAAAAATATCAAGAGCGTCAATGTAAATGGCAAGGATTATGCAGCATCCGGAAGAGGTTCTGTTACAATCATTAATGAAGATGGTTCTTTAAATGAGTCAGCAACTCCATTTAAAGATGCAAAAGCAGGCGATGAATTTACAGTATCCATAAAAGCAACCGGATATGCAAATGACTTCACATTTACTTATGTGGTACCGGAGTATTCTTATGTATACGCTTCTGTTTCTTATGCTGAGTACTATGCGGCAGAGAATGTTCAGAATGCAGGATCCACATTATCTTCTGATACAATGGATACAAACGGCGAGTATGATAAAGGTGCATTTGATGTTGTTACCCGTGCGACAGCAAACCATGGTCTCCACAGAGGAAGCTTCCAGCAGGATGTTGTAATCTATGACACAGATGGAAATGAGTATGAGCCGGTTTCCTGGACAGATGGAAATACAGCAATCTTAAAAGATGGCAAGACACTTGTAAAAGCATCTGACAGAAAAACAGGTGTTACAACCTTAACGGTAGATGGAAAAACTACTACATACGATCATTATGTGATCAAGGGAATCAAATATGTTCCTGTTAAAGTAAAAACAAAAAATCTGGAAGCATTCAAAAAAGCTTACAGCGTAGTAGAAAATGGCGAAAAACTGTCTGGTGGATATTCTGAGAATAATCTGAACAGTTATGAAGCAGTTGCAGCTGTAGATGCAAATACAAACGGTCTGAAAACGGTTTCTATGAGTGCAGACGGAAGCTTCAGTTTTGGGGCAGCAGTTGCCGGAACAACATCCGGATTGAAAGATACAGAATTAAAGACTGCAGATACATCAAAAATGGGTGTAGAAGTTGTAAGCAGCAGTAAATTTGGTGATTTCCTCCGTGTTGATCTGACTGAGAACTATGGTGATCTCGGAGCAGCAATGCAGTCTGTAGAGTGGACATATTATGGCAATGGCGATAAAGCACTTGCAACATATGGAACAAAATTTGCAGCAGATAACTGGATGCATAAATCTATGGGAATTCAGCTTGGACTGACAGATTCCTTAAGATGCCAGCTCCCGGAAGGAACTGACGGAACAGGAAAATGGGTACTGACCATTCATGCACTTGGTTATGCAGATACAAATGTAGAAGTAAATGTGACTGCAGATGATATTCATACTGCAACTCCGGTAAGTGACACAAGCAAACTGGAAGCAGCAATCAAAGCAGCAGAAGCTTTGAATAAAGATGATTACACAGAAAAAACCTGGAGTGATTTGGAAGCAGAGCTGAAGGAAGCACAGGATGATCTTGCAAATGCTACAAATGGTAAAACAAGCCAGGAAAGTGTAGATGAATCTACAGAACACCTCAATGCAGCAATTGCAGCTCTTGAGAAAGTAAATCTGTTCACAGGTCTTGCAAATGAGGCTGATGAGAATGGTGATTACTACTACTATGTAGACGGTGAAGTTGCTACAGATGTAACAGGTGTTATCAACAATGCAACTGACTGGTACTATGTAAAAGACGGTAAAGTAGACTTCTCTTACAACGGAATCAAAAACAACCAGAACGGCTGGTG
>CAVAFS010000063.1:0-2976 GCA_963587975.1 Bulleidia sp.
TGATATTACCAAAAGACCCTGTGATGCTTTTAAGCGTGGTAAATACAGAACTGAGAGATCACTATTCATCGTTAGCGGAACTGGCCAAAGCTTATGGTGTGGCTGAGCAGGAAATTACAGATCAGCTGGCATTGATCAAATATGAATATCAGCCGGAGACAAATCAGTTCCGATAATGCTGTATGAAATGTATGCTGGAATTTTCATTTAGAAAATTTTGAGAATCCATAGGAGTATCTGGAGGAGATAGAACATGTATTATTGTAATATAAAAAAATCAGATATCGCAGATGGACCGGGAGTACGCGTGACACTATTTGTGTCTGGGTGTACGCACCATTGTGAGGAGTGTTTTCAGCCGGAGACATGGAATTTCACCTACGGTCAGCCTTTTACGAAAGAAGTAGAAGAAGAATTGATGGAAGCTTTAAGACCGGGATATGTGGCAGGTTTGACGCTGCTTGGAGGGGAACCTTTTGAACCAGAGCATCAGTACGTACTGCTCCCGTTTTTGCAGAGAGTACGCCGTGAACTGCCGAAAAAAACAATCTGGGCTTACAGTGGTTATGTATATGAAGAACTGACTGGCAAAGAGATCGGAACAGGAAGAGCGCGCTGCGAGGTGACAGATGCGGTGCTTGCCTGTGTGGATGTACTGGTAGACGGAGAATTTATGAAAGATAAGAAAAATATCAGTCTCCAATTCCGTGGATCGGAAAACCAGCGTTTGATCGATTTGAGAAAAACCGAAGAAGCTGGTGAGATTGTATGGTGGGAAGGCTAATAAGTCTGCATGTATATAAAGATAGAGACGTTGATGTCAAAACATAAAAAATAAGGGTTTTCAGGACTATAAAAAATGTCCGAAAACCCTTATTCTATGCGGAACATGGGACTTGAACCCATACGCCTTGCGGCACAAGAACCTAAATCTTGCATGTCTGCCAATTCCATCAGTTCCGCAAATCTATAAAACTAGACACAAATCGAATTATACATAATAAAAGGAAAAAAATCAACCGTGATTTTCATTAAGAAAAACATTAAAATGTGGGCTGTTTTGCAAAAAGAGCATCCAGTGGTGATAAATTTGTTACTATTTATATTTTTAATATCAATTTTACACTGGTTTTTATTATATTTTACCTATTTTCAATAAATTGCGCTTAATCTAAAGACAAATTTACATTTTACTGTTAAAATAGATTCGTATGTAAAAATCTATTTACAATTTTTTGCGAACATTACGGAGGATAAATATATGTCTATAGTAGAAGCGTTCTCATTATTGGGTGGCGTTGGATTGTTCCTTTTTGGTATGACGATCATGTCCGCAGGTTTGAAAAATGCCTGTGGCGATAAACTCCAGACAATTTTGGAACACGCAACCAAAAACAAAATCATCGCAACTGTTGTGGGAATTGGCATGACAGTACTTGTTCAAAGTTCTTCAGCAACGGATGTTATGGTTATCGGATTTGTAAATTCAGGTCTGATGAATCTGGGACAGGCCATTGGCGTTATCATGGGTGCCAATATCGGTACGACAATCACGGCACAGATCACAGCATTTAACATCAGTACATTTACACCACTGCTTCTTTTTGCAGGTGCGATCATGTATCTGTTTATGAAGAATGATTTTGTGAAACATGTAGGTTCTGTTATCATGGGCTTTGGTATGTTATTTCAGGGTATTACCATGATGAAAATTGCGATTCAGCCATTATCCCAGAGTGAAGGATTTGTTTCATTCTTATCCACGTTGAATAATCCGGCACTTGCGATTTTGTTTGGTATTGCATTTACCGCATTGTTACAGAGTTCTTCCTCTTCTACCGTTATTTTTCAGGCGTTTGCCATTCAGGGACTGCTCAGCTATAACGTAGCGGTTTATCTGGTAATTGGCGCAGCTATTGGTTCTGTTACACCGAACCTGCTTGCAAGTCTGACAGCAAACAGAAACGGAAAGAGAGCAGCTATTTTGAATCTGCTGTTTAACGTATTCCGTGCGGGAATTCTGGTCGCATTGATCAATATCTTCCCGATGATACTGACGGCAATTCAGAGTTTGTCACCGAGTGATGTCGGTCGTCAGGTGGCAAATACACATACAATTTTTGCGATTATCGCGGTTCTGATCGAGTTACCGTTTACAAGCAAACTGATCTGGCTGGCTGAGAAGATCGTTCCGGTACTTCCGGAGGAAAATCAGCAGCTGGAAGATCGTTCCCTGGTTTATATGACACAGCTTACGAAAGTACCGGCACCGGTTGCGCTGCGCCAGACACAGCGTGAGATCACGCGTATGGGTCATATTGCAGCAGACAATCTGAAACGTGCGCTGGATTGCTTCTTTCATTACAGTGCATCAAAGGCGGCATCTGTACGTTCTCATGAGGAGAGTGTAAATATTCTGAATCATCTGATCGCAGATGCCATGGTAGAACTCAGATCTCTGGATCTGTCACCGGAAAATATGCGTCGTGTGTCTATGATGACAATTGCGGTTACTGATATTGAGCGTTTATCTGATCATGCGGAAAATATTGTAGAATATATTGAACAGATGAATGCAAAGAAAGCAGAAATGTCAGAAGCAGCCAGAAAAGAACTGTTGGATATGTCTCAGGATGCGTTGGATGCGGTTTATCTGGCTTTGGATATTTTTGAAAAAGATGATTACAGTAAACTGGATCAGATTGAAATTTTGGAGCAGCATGTGGATGATCATGAGAAAGATCTGATCAATAACCATATTGAACGTATTATGAATTCTTTATGTAATCCGTTGAGCGCAGTTATTTTCTCAGATCTGGTTACAGATCTGGAGCGATGCTCCGATCATGCCATCAATCTGGCTTACGCATTGAAGGAGCGTCCGGCTGAATTGGATGCGCCTAAGATGATTTAAATTCTTGTTTATAGTATTGGTTATAATTTAATATATGTGAAAAAATCAGAGAAAATTTCCTC
>CAVAFS010000064.1:0-6586 GCA_963587975.1 Bulleidia sp.
GGAAAAGAGATTTGGTTCAAATCTGGTTGTGAAAAAAATGAATATGGAAGTATATCCGGGTGAATTTTTGACAATGCTTGGTCCCTCCGGATGTGGAAAAACTACGACACTTCGTATGATTGCAGGATTTGAAGATGCATCATCCGGAATTATCAAAGTACAGGGAGAACGTGTGGAAGACAAGGAACCATTTGAGAGAGATGTCAATACGGTATTCCAGAACTACGCACTGTTTCCACACATGACAGTTTTTGACAATGTGGCATATGGACTGATGATCAAGAAAGTTCCAAAAGATGAGATAAAGCAGCGTGTTACGGAAATGATTGAACTGGTACAGCTGAAAGGATATGAAAAGAGAAAACCAGACGAACTTTCCGGAGGACAGAAACAGCGTGTAGCCATTGCAAGAGCACTTGTGAACAGACCAAAAGTCCTGCTTCTGGATGAACCGTTGGGAGCACTGGATCTGAAATTGAGAAAACAGATGCAGATAGAACTGAAACGTCTGCAGAAGAAGCTTGGTATCACATTTGTGTATGTTACGCATGATCAGGAAGAAGCACTTACTATGAGTGACAGAATTGCTGTAATGAATGGTGGTGTTCTGGAACAGCTGGCCACTCCGATGGAAATTTATAACAAACCGAAGACAAAATTTGTAGCCGGATTTATCGGAGAAACCAATTTGTTCGACGGTGTAGTCCGGGAAAAAGAAGGAAAAATCCTGACAGTGGAGACCTCAGCCGGTATGATGCAGGTGGTTGAGGAAGAAGAAAGTTTTTCTGTGAATGAGGAAATTCATGTTTCCGTTCGTCCGGAATATGTGGAATATGCAAAGAAACCGGTAGAAGGATTTGAACTTAGCGGAACTGTCCGTGAATTTATCTATATGGGAACTGTCGTAAAGGCAATGATCACCATGAAAGATGAGAGTGAAATTAAATTCTCCAGATTCGAGCAGGAAAGTGACCTGAAGGAAGGCGATGAAATTTATATCTGCTGGAAACCAGAAAAAGCATATCCGATCAAAGTGTCACAGAAGTAGGAGGATGGCAGAATGAGTAAAAAAATAGATGACAACAGTGATTTGAAGGCCATCAACAAAAAGAGGGATGTGAAAAGAAATACATTACCGGCACTCGCTATGGCAGGACCGGTGTCCGTGTGGATGATCCTTTTTGTGACGATTCCGATGATATTTGTTATATATATCAGTTTTATGTCCAGAGGTGTGTTTGGTGACGTTGTTTATCAGTTCTCCGGAGAAAGTTACAAGACAATGCTGGATGCCACATATTTCAAAGTTATTTTGAAATCATTGAAGGTTGCAGTGTTTACGACAGCGCTATGTCTTCTGGTTGGATATCCATTTGCCTATTTTATCGCACGGAAGCCCCGGGAAGTGGCATCGAAACTGATCACACTGATCATGATTCCGTTCTGGACAAATTCACTGATGCGATTAAACAGCTGGTTATTGATATTTCAGACAAATGGTCCGGTAAATCATATTTTGCAGGCAACGGGGCTTGTGGATCATCCGATCACTTTCATTTATACAGATGGACTGGTTGTTCTTGGTATGATTACCAACATGCTGCCTTTTGCGGTACTTCCACTGTACAGTTCTATCGAAAAACTTGACAAATCATTGTTGGAGGCATCGGCAGATCTGGGAGCAAATCCGAGAACTACATTTTTGAAAGTGACATTGCCAATGACATTCCCAGGTGTATTTTCTGCCATTATTCTGGTGTTTATCCCGACACTTGGTATTTATACTGTGTCAGATATGCTTGGCGGTGGAAAAGTCCTGTACATAGGTAACATTATCAAAAATCAGTTTGGATCGATACGAAACTGGCCGTTAGGAGCGGCATTGTCGGTATTGCTGATTGCGATCACAGCATTGCTGATCTTTATTTATACAAGATTTGCAAAAATCGAAGATATGGAGGTGGTATAAATGGCATCATTATCCAGGGTGCAGCGAAAGAAACGGAGATTCGAGATTTTTGGAAACGCATATTCTTTTGTTATATATGCTATTTTGTATCTTCCGGTCGTAGTGATGATGATCTTTTCCTTTAATGACCAGCGGTATAATTACTACTGGAATGGTTTTACGACACAGTGGTATGGAAAATTACTGCATAACAGTGCACTGACCAACAGTCTGTGGTATTCATTGATTATCGCTGTATTGAGTACGGTAATCTCTGTATTGATCGGAACAATCGGTGCGCTGGGCCTGAAACGATATGAATTTAAGATGAAAAAGCTGGTGAACAATATGCTTTATATTCCGATCATTGTGCCGGAAATTGTTATGGCAGTTGCACTGCTGATCATTTTTATGAATATAGGTATGAGTCTCGGCATGGGAACGATCCTGATCGGACACTGTACATTCTGTATTCCTTATGCAGTTGTAACGATTAAGGGACGTATCAGCGGAGATGGGGACAGTCTGGAAGAGGCATCCATGGATCTCGGAGCAAACCGTGTGCAGACATTTTTGAAGGTGACATTACCAAGTATCATGCCTGGTGTTATGAGTGCAGCATTTCTCTCATTCACATTGTCAATTGATGATGTCGTAATGAGTAACATGCTGGCAGGTGCAAAACAGTCAACGCTTCCGGTTCTGATCCTTTCCATGAACAAGAGTGGTATTACACCTGATGTCAACGCATTGACAACAATTATGATTCTGGTCATCGTTGTGGCGATGGTTTTGAATAATATGATTCAGAAACTCAGAAAAAGAAATGCTGAGAAGGAGGTAAAAGTATGAAAAAGAAACTTATTTCAGCCATTTTAGTGGCTGCACTGGCGATGGGACTGACAGCCTGTGGAAACAGTGGAACAACAGACAACAAGGGGACAGATGGTGGCAGTGCACTGACAGAGTCTGCATCAGCAGGGGGAAGCGGAGATGAACTGAATATCTATATGTGGCAGCAGTACATTTCCGATGATCTGATCCAGACATTTGAAAAAGAGAATAACTGCAAAGTAAATCTTTCCTACATGAGTGATAATGCAGATGCAATTACAAAATTAACTGCGGGAGGCGGACAGGAATATGATTTGATCATGACCTGTGATGCTTATATGAAATCTCTGATTGCAGGAGATTATGTGGAAAAACTGGATATGAGCAAATTGTCCAATACGAAGAATCTGAATACATCTTACTGGCCGGAAGAGTCCAGAGATTATTGTATCCCATATCTGATGAACTATATTTATGTGGTATATAATTCTGAAACCTGCCCGATCGAGATCACAAGTTACAATGATCTGATCAACCCGGTTCTGAAAGGACAGATTACAACGATTGATGGAGCAAGAAATCTGTTCCCGATTGCATTGATCGCACTTGGTTATGATCCGAACTCCACAAACGAGAGTGAAATTGCAGAAGCTTATGAGTGGCTGCAGAAATTCAATGACAATGTTGTTGCTTACGGAAATGCAGAACAGAATCTTACAAACGGAACAGCATCTGTAGCACTTACTTATGATGGTAATACTTCCTGGGCAATGGAAGAAATGGGGGATAATAATACACTGAAGATTGCTGATTTCAAAGATGATCCAGTACAGCTCGGATTTGACCTTTATGTAATGCCGAAGGGAGCAAAACATACTGACCTGGCATATAAATTCCTTGACTACATCATGGATGCAAATGTAATGGCAAAGAATCTGGACGAGTATCCATATTCCTGCCCGAATGATGCCGCAGTTGCAGCAGCTTCTGACAAATATAAAAATGACCCGGCAAGAAATTTCGCCTATAAAGAGAATGTATTTTTCCAGGAAGATGTTGGAGATGCGTTGACTATTTATAATGATTATTATCAGAAATTAAAAGTTGGGGAATAAAGAGCGTTCCCAATAGGAGGACAGAATAACATGCTGAAATTTGATGAGCAGAAACAGATTGACAGTGTAAAAGGTGCACTTGCATTGCGCGGAAAAATCGAAGAAATTGTAGACCAGATCTGTAAAGATGGATTTAAAAATATCTGCTGGCTTGGCATTGGAGGCACTTATGCTTCCTGCTTACAGGCAGAAGTTCATATGAAAGAAAAATCAGGACTTGACTTTTTCGTGGAAAATGCAGCAGAATATCTGACAACCGGAAATAAAAAAGTTGGAGCAGATACGATTGTTGTGGTTTCATCCGTAACCGGAAGTACTATCGAGATGGTGGAAGGTGTCAAAAAAGCTTCTGCAGCAGGAGCAAAGGTGCTTGGATTTATTGATGTGGATACTACAGAACTGGCGCAGATGGTAGATTATGAAATTGCATATCCGGGCAATGAACAGCTGAAATTTTTTATGGTTGCAGACCGTTTTATGTACAATGCAGGTGAATTTCCGGAATATGATCGTTATTACAAAGAACTGGATGAAAATCTGGCTGTAGATCTGGTAGAAGTTGAGAAAGCAGCGGATGCATTTGGAGAGGCATTTGCAAAGAAACACTGCAATGACAGTATCCATTATTTTGTAGGAGCAGGTAATCAGTATGGTTCCACATATTCTTATGCAATGTGTTACTGGGAAGAGCAGCACTGGATTCGTACAAAATCTATCCACAGTGCAGAATTTTTCCATGGAATGCTGGAAATTGTAGACCGCGATACACCGGTTACTGTATTTGTAGGTGAGGATGCGCAGCGTTCTCTGAGTGAAAGAGTAGTAAAATTCCTGCCGCGTGTTTGCGCAAACTACACAGTAATTGATTCCAAAGACTATGAGCTGAAAGGAATCAGCGAGGAGTTCCGTGGAAATCTCTCTCATCTGGTAACGCATGCTGTAACACAGCGTATTGATGCACATATGGAGCAGATCAATTGCCATCCAATGGAAATCAGAAGATATTATCGCCAGTTTGATTATTAATGAATGTGAGCAAAAAGACAAATAATGATTTTGCGTGCTGAAAGAAGAACAAAGATGAAGTGACAAGAGGACTGCTGAAAATCAATGTTATGTTTTTCGGCAGTTCTCTTATTTGTGCAGGATATAAAAAACGAGGAGGGAATGTATGAAATTGGGAATGTTTACCAGTGGCTATCAGTATTATCCACTGGAAGTTGCATTTCAGGATGCGAAAAGAATCGGATATGATTATATAGAACTCTGGGGAGGGCGTCCCCATGCATTTCCACCGGATCTGAAACGGGGCGGGATAGAACAGGTAAGGAAATTGATTGAAGTCTATGAAATGCCGGTTGATGTGTATACACCGGAGCACAATGCATATCCTTACAATTATATGATCGGAGATTCCAGTCAGCGTAAGGAAGCAGTAGATTATCTCAAAACAGCAATTGAAATGGGAAAAGAAATGGGGGCAGAATACACACTTATTTCTACCGGTCATGCGGAAAATACCATAAGCCGCAGACAAATTCAGGAGCGACTGGTTGAAACACTGAGAGAACTGGCAGAATATGCACAAAAGATCCAGGAACCGATTTTGCTGGAGACACTGACTCATTTTGAAACAAATGTATGTACTACCGCAAATGATCTGCAGGAAGTACTTGAGATGGTGGATTCTCCATATTTATACGGAATGTGTGATGTGGTAGTGCCATCCATTGAAGGCGAAAGTGTGATGGATTATTTTACGAAACTGGGTGACCGTTGCAGACATCTCCATCTGGTGGATTGTGATGGCAGCAGTGAGACACATGTCATTCCGGGGGATGGTGAGCTCCCGCTTCCGGAACTTCTGGAGGAAATACAGCACTTCGGTTATCATGACACAGCTACCATTGAGCTGGTAACAGCTTATATCTGGGAACCGTATGTGTATGCAAAACGGGCACATGACAGAGTGCGGCAAATGCTGTTGGAAGGAAAGGGAGGATATTAAACATGGAGAAAAAGATTAAAATTGCAGCTGTAGGGGACAATTGTGTGGATGCTTATGATCAGGCCGGTGAGGCATTCCCGGGAGGAAATCCGGTGAATGTTGCTGTTTATACAGTCCGTCTTGGCGGGGAAGCATCTTACACCGGCGTTGTTGGAGACGATGCATATGGGAAATTAATGAAGGAGTCAATCGCAAAGAAAGGGGTGGATATTTCTCATTTGAAAGTGATGCCTGGCAGTACGGCTGTGACACACGTGGAAATCATAGACGGGGAGCGTATTCTCGGAGACTATGAGGAAGGCGTTATGGCAGATTTTAAGCTGAGCGAAGAAGATATTGAATTTCTTGGAAGCCATGATCTGGTCGTATCCGGAATCTGGGGAATGATAGAAAATGATCTTGAGAAAATCAAGGCTTGTGGCACCCAGATTGCTTTTGACTTTGCAACGAAATACGAAAGCCCTGTGATTGATATCGCGATTCCATTTGTGGATTATGCATTTTTTGCTTATGATGGCGAAGATGAAGAATGGATGCGAAACTTCATGGAAGAAATGCAGGAAAAAGGAGCGAAGACAGTCATCGTTACCAGAGGTATAAAAGGAAGCATTGCTTATGATGGCACAAGCTATACGGAGTTTGGAATTATCCCATGCGACGTTGTGGATACAATGGGAGCCG
>CAVAFS010000065.1:0-11292 GCA_963587975.1 Bulleidia sp.
GCTGTACATCATAAAAAATGGAAAATCGATACAGATTTTCCCACAAACAATGCAGGAGGAATGAAAATGAAAAAAATGAATCGCTGGACATATGCGGTCATTGGTGTAGTGACACTGTTATTTGCAGGTCTGATCTATGCATGGTCTGTTATGTCCAAATCAATCGCAGCATCCCGTCCGGATTGGACTGCGACACAGGTATCTTTGACATTTACAATTGTTATGGCATTATTCTGTACAGGAGGTCTGATCGCAGGTCTTCTGTCTAAGAAAATTAACCCGAAGCTTTATATCATTGCTTCCGGTGTATTTTTCGCAGCAGGATTTTTCATCGCATCTCTGACAGGTGATTCACCGGCATTACTGTACATCGGTTTTGGTGTGATCTGTGGTCTTGGTGCAGGCTTTGCATACAACACCGTACTGAGTACGATGTCACAGTGGTTCCCGGATAAACAGGGACTGATCTCCGGAATCCTTCTGATGGGATTTGGACTGAGCAGCTTTATCATCGGTAAAGTATACGCAGCAGTTACTCCTTCTGATGGTTCTGACCAGTGGAAAATGACTTTCCGTATCCTTGGAATCGTTGTTCTGGTAGTAATGCTTATTTGCTTTAACTTCTTTGTAAAACCGTCTGAGGATTATAAAGTTCCGGGCGCAGCAGCGAAAAAAGTGGTAAAAGAGTCCGCTCTGGATATTACACCAACACAGATGGTGAAAAAACCGACATTCTGGCTTTACTATATCTGGGCTATTCTGCTGAGTGCAGCAGGTCTGGTGCTGGTATCACAGGCAAGTGGTATCGCTACACAGGTTGGTCCGAATGTATCTGATGGAAATATCGCAACTGTTGTTGGTCTGATCTCTATCTTAAATGGTATTGGTCGTGTTATTTTCGGTGCAATATATGATAAAAAAGGTTATCGTGTGGCAATGGTTCTGGATATGATTGTTGTGGTTATCGCAGGTCTGGTCCTGATTCTTGCACTGACAACAGGAAACTTCCTGTTTATCGTTCTGGGCTTCCTGATCGGTGGTCTGGGATACGGCGGAGTTATGCCGACAAACTCTGCGATCATCAGTGATTTTTTCGGAAGAACAAACTATCCGGTTAACTACTCACTGGTTAATACAAACCTGATTATTGCATCTTTTGCATCAACCATCGCAGGTAAATTATACGATGCAAGTCAGTCTTACATGGCACCGATCATGATGATGATCGGAGTTACTGTAGTTGGATTCATTGTTTCTCTGGGAATCCGCAGACCGAAAGCAAAATAAATAATAGAATATGATTGCAAACAGCTCTGGGTGATCAGGGCTGTTTTTGCTTGAAAGAATACTTTCTTAATCATAAATTTTTGGAATGGTTTTGGAATAAAAAAATTATTTGACAGGTTCTTGTAATAAGAAGAAAATAATACAGGACATGAAAATAAGGGGGAACAGGGTACATGGCGGAGAAAGAAGAAAAAGCACAGGAACAGGAAAAAGGAAACATACAGGGCGTCAGTGAGGGTGCGAAAACCGTAAAAGGCTGGGTGATTTTTGTGGCAGGTCTGTTTGTCATGGCATTTGGCGTGGCATTTTCTATTAAGGCAGATCTTGGTACGTCACCGATTTCCAGTTTACCATATATTATCAGTGTGATCACACCATTGACCGTGGGAAACGCGACTATCGTTTTGCATTGTGTGCTGATCGCATTACAGATTATTATCTTGCGGAAAAATTATCAGATTTTCCAGCTGCTTCAGCTTCCGATTGCCATTCTTTTTGGTTATCTGACGGATTTTTCCATTGCAGTGACGAATCATATTTCCTGCACGACTTATGGTCAGAAGATGATTGTCTGTGCCATCGGTATTGTGTTGGTTGGAACCGGCGTGTGGATGGAAGTGCGGTCAAAAGTCATTACACTGGCAGGCGAAGGACTGGTGCTGGCGGTTTGTCAGGTCAGACCGATCAAGTTTGGCAATATGAAGGTAATCTTTGACGTGACACTGGTTGTATGCTCCTGTATTCTCGGTCTGTTATTTGCCGGTGGAATCAAGGGAGTCCGTGAAGGAACCGTTGCGGCAGCGGTATGCGTGGGTCTGATCACAAAGCTGATCAACCGCATTTGCGCAAAGCTTGGATTTGCACAGAAATAAAATCGTTGTTATTTTTACATATTCATAAAAAACTAAGAAAGTGGAAAAGTCCTTTTGCGGGACTGCCACTTTCTTTTTTTGACAAAATGAGTTACAATGGGCGAAGTCAGAAAAGAATCATTGGCAAAGGGTGATAGAAATGGATGAATGTAAGGTCTGTTACAGAAAATAATAGATGTGGCAGAGGAAACATTGGAATCCACAATAATGATAGATAACAGAAGCAGATAATTTAGAAGGAACGTGAAAAATATGAAGATAGTTTTTTTAGATGATAATTCAATCGGAACGGACATTGATCTCAGTGGATTTGAATCTCTGGGCGAGGTGGTTCGTTACGGAAGCAGCAGGACGGAGGAAGTGCCGGAGCGTGTGAAGGATGCAGATGTGGTCATTATCAACAAGATGGAGATCAATGAGCAGACCATTGGAACGGCAGAAAATCTGAAGCTTGTGTGTGTGACGGCGACAGGTACAAATAATCTGGATAAGGAGTTTCTGGCAAAGAGGAATATTGCATGGCGAAATGTGGCAGGCTATTCTACAGAATGTGTGGCACAGCATACCTTTGCGTTATTGTTTTATCTGTTGGAGAAAATGTCTTACTATGACAATTATGTCAAATCAGAAAAGTATGTAAATGATGCGATGTTTACGCACTTTTCAAATCATTTTCACGAGCTGAGCGGCATGACCTGGGGAATCATTGGCCTTGGTGCTATCGGCAGGCGTGTGGCAGACCTGGCAAAAGCCTTTGGCTGCCATGTTATTTATTACTCTACATCAGGAAATCATACGGAGGATGGTTATGAGCGTGTGGATTTTGATGTGTTACTTGAAACATCCGATATTGTGTCCGTGCATGCGCCGTTGACAGCGCAGACGGAACATCTGATGAACGCTGCAGCTTTTACAAAAATGAAGAACAGTGCGATTTTTATCAATGTGGGACGTGGCCCGATCGTGGTGGAAGCAGATCTGGCAGATGCACTGGAGCAGGGGGAGATCGCGGCAGCTGGTCTCGATGTGTTGAGTCAGGAGCCGATGCGTGAAGATAATCCGCTGCGTCGGATCAAGGACAGCGAGAAGCTTGTGATTACCCCGCATATCGCATGGGCGGCTGTGGAGACACGGAAACGTCTGATGGATATTATTTTGCAGCAGGTGAAGGAGTTCTTTTATGAAAAATAAAAAATTACTGGCGAAGCTGATTTTTGTGGCAATCCTGCTTCTGATCATCTGGTATACATTCAAGGATTCGGCGGAAGATATCGTAGAACAGCTTGGAAAAACGTCGCTGGCCGTGCTGGTGGCCATTATGGCAGCGACTGTGATCTATCACTTATTTGAGGCCTGGATTACCTATTCACTGGCGCGCAGATATAATCCGAAATTCAAATATCGGGAAGCGGTTTACTGTGCTTTTAACTGTTCTTTTTACCGCTTGTCTACGCTGGGAAGCGGTTCCGGCGTGGCTGCGATCGTGTATCTTGGTAAAAAGGGCGTTGGTTATTCAGAAGCGACCGGACTTTACATGATCCAGTACATGGTACACAAAGTCAGTGTGGCGCTGTTCAGTGGACTTTTATTTATCCTGAACTGGAAAGTAATGTCCGTGAATTACAGAGAATATGGTGTATATCTGGGACTGGCGTATGCGTTGACTGCGATTATCAGTATTGCACTGATTATTTTTGCGGTATCTGCAAAATCCCATCAGTTGATTTTGTGGATCGTGCGCAAGTTTAACAAAAGCGGAAAGCTGACTCCGGCACTGACGAAGCTGGAACAGAGCTGTGATATCATGGAAAAATCCACATCCAAGCTGTTGAAGGATGTGCCGTCACTGATTTCCATGGTATTGAAAAATTTGGCAAAACTGTGCTTCTGGTATTGTATTCCGTTTTTGATCCTGTTTGGAACAAATGAGATTTCCATGCTGGACTCTCTGTCTATTACATCGTTGTCTGTTATGTCGGCAGCGGTAATTCCGACACCGGCAGGAGTCGGAGCGGTGGAATTGATCATGACGAATCTTTTTGCGGTACTGGTAGGCGTCCACAAGGCCGGGGCAATTACGGTTCTTTACCGTGTGGCGACCTTTATTTTCCCGTTTGTAGTGGGTGGTGTGCTGATATTGAGCGGTAAGGTTGTGCATCGACAGAGATAGGGTATGCTAACGGAATTTAAAATTTACTATTGCATTTGAAAAAAGTATGTGCTATTATGTGTGCAGAAAAAGCAAAGAGATCTTCAGGGCAGGGTGATCTGAACGAATGTAATTCGAAACAGAGAGTCCCGACCGGCGGTATAGCCCGCGAGCGCGAAAGCGTTGATTTGGTGATTCTGATAAGCAGAAGATTCCAAAGCCGACAGTATAGTCTGGATGAAAGAAGAACAAGCGAAAATAAATACTTAAATGTGACAGAAGAAACAGAGATGTTTTAGAGTTCATTTAATAAAAAAGATTTTCACTCCCTGAGATTTATTTCTCAGGGATTTTCTTTTACCATAAATTTTTGATCTGAAAGAAATTTTCGGAGCCGGGATATGAAAGTTGCATGAAACTAACAAGAGCATCAGGCGATGAAAAACAGACATATCAGGCAATGCAAAGATTTATGGAAGCAGAAAATCCCTGGAAGATTGAAGGGAGTGTTTTTTTATGCAGGAAAAAGAAGAATACATGAGAAGGGCGTTGGAACTGGCACGAAAGGGAGAAGGACACACATCACCGAATCCGATGGTTGGCTGCGTGGTAGTCAAGGATGGTCGGATCATCAGTGAGGGGTATCACGAAAAATACGGAGAGTTTCATGCGGAGCGAAATGCATTGACGAGATGCACCGAGGACACCACGGGAGCTGATCTGTATGTGACATTAGAGCCGTGTTGTCATCAGGGAAAGACACCACCGTGTACAGATATTATCATTGAGAAAAAGATTGCCAGAGTTTTTGTGGGAAGTATGGATTCCAATCCACTGGTAGCAGGAAAAGGCGTACAGATTCTGCGAGATCATGGCATTTATGTAGAAACCGGAATTCTGGAAGAGGAATGTCTGAAATTAAATGAAGTATTTTATCATTACATCACGACAAAGACACCGTTTGTGGTTATGAAATATGCCATGACATTGGATGGAAAAATCGCCTGTGCCACCGGAGATTCCAGATGGGTGACCGGCGAGACAGCCAGAGCGCAGGTACATCGGATGCGGGGACGCTACCGTGGCATTATGGTAGGAATCGGAACGGTGCTGGCAGATGATCCGATGCTGAACTGCCGCGTGGAAGGCGGTGTGGATCCGGTGAGAATCATTTGTGATTCGAATCTTCATATTCCACTGGAAAGCCAGATCGTGAAAACTGCATCGAAAATTGAAACAATTGTTGCCTGCAGCCAGGAAGCACTGGAAGCGGAACGAAAGCAGGAGAAAATCAAAAAGTTAAAAGACGCAGGTATTCAGCTGATCGGCACGGAAGGCGCACATGGAGTCAATCTGGTGGAGCTGATGAAAAAACTTGGCGAGCAGAACATTGACAGTATCCTGCTGGAAGGCGGCGGAACGTTAAATGCTTCTGCGCTTGAAGATGGCATTGTCAATAAAGTCTATGCCTACATTGCAGGAAAGCTCATAGGCGGAATGGATGCCCGCTCTCCGGTAGAAGGAATGGGAATCGACCGAATGGCAGATGCGATCACATTGAAACATATGGAGATCGAGCGGTTGGATGATGACTTCTGCATCGTAGGATATGTGAAATAACTATTCAGAAAAGAGGCGATCATACATGTTTACAGGATTAGTTGAAGAAGTGGGAACCATTCAGAATGTACGGCGCGGCGCCCGGTCCTGTGTATTGACCATCGGTTGTAAAAAAGTGCTGGAAGGCAGTCAGATCGGAGACAGCATTGCAGTCAACGGTGTGTGTCTGACCGTGACGAGCATGGGCGGCAGTTATTACACCGCAGATGTCATGGCAGAGACCATGAACCGTAGTTCTCTGGGGCAGTTAAGTACCGGGGCCAGCGTGAATCTGGAGCGGGCGATGCCGGCAAACGGCAGATTCGGTGGTCATATCGTATCGGGACATATCGATGGCACCGGAACGGTACAGAGTATTGAGCCGGATGATAACGCAATCTGGTATACCATTGCGGCAAAGCCGAACCTGCTTCGTTATATTGTGGAAAAAGGTTCGATTACCATTGACGGGATCAGCCTGACAGTGGCTTATGTGGATGAACATTGTTTTAAAGTGTCCATCATCCCACATACACAGCAGGTAACCGCATTGCATGACCGAAAGGTCGGGGATATCGTCAATCTGGAATGCGATATCATTGGAAAATATGTGGAAAAACTGTTGCATCCGACAGCGGCAGAAGAAGCGGCAGAAACAAAAAAAGAAAGTGGAATAACGGAAGACTTTTTAAGAAAGTACGGATTTTAAATAATTTTTGGGAGGATAAAAAGATGGCAAAAGCAATTGGAACAGTAGAAGAAGCATTACAGGATTTAAGAGACGGAAAAGTAATTTTGGTAATCGATGATCCGGACAGAGAAAACGAAGGCGATCTGATCTGTGCGGCAGAGTTTGCAACACAGGAAAATGTAAACTTTATGGCATGCGAAGCAAAAGGTCTGATCTGTATGCCGATGAGCGGCGAACTTTGTGATAAACTGGGACTGGATCAGATGGTAAATGTGAACACAGATAATCATTGCACCGCATTTACCGTATCTATCGATCATGTGGATACCACAACCGGTATTTCCGCTGCAGAGCGTTCCTACACAGCATTAAAATGTGTAGAGGATGGCGCAAGACCAGCAGACTTCCGCAGACCGGGTCACATGTTCCCGCTGCGTGCAAAAGACGGCGGCGTACTGGTGCGTGATGGCCATACAGAGGCAACCGTAGATCTGGCAAAACTTGCAGGTTTGAAACCGTGTGGACTGTGCTGTGAGATCATGCGTGAGGACGGAACTATGATGCGTACCACAGAGCTGTTACAGTTTGCAGAAAAACATGATCTGACCGTTATTACCATCGCAGACATCATTGAATATCGTCTGCAGCATGAGAGCCTGATCCGCCGTGAGGCAGATGCAAAACTTCCGACAAAATATGGAAACTTCGAAATTTACGGATATGAAAATATCTTAAACGGAGATCATCATGTAGCACTGGTTATGGGCGATGTGGCAGACGGTGAGCCGGTACTCTGCCGGGTACATTCTGAGTGCCTGACCGGAGATGTGTTTGGTTCCAGCCGCTGTGACTGTGGAGAACAGTTAGACGCAGCCATGAAAGCCATTGCAAAAGAAGGCAGAGGCGTGCTGCTGTATCTGCGCCAGGAAGGCCGTGGTATTGGTCTCATCAACAAATTAAAAGCATATGAGCTGCAGGAGCAGGGTTACGATACCGTAGAAGCAAATATCAAACTCGGTTTTCCGGCTGATATGCGTGAATACGGCGTGGGTGCACAGATCCTGCGAGATATCGGAGCAAAACGTCTGCGTCTGCTGACAAATAACCCAACCAAGATCACAGGACTTGCAGGATATGGCATCACCATTGAGGAACGCGTGCCGATTCAGATCAAAGCACAGAAGTTTGATTATTTTTACCTGAAAACAAAACAGGAAAAAATGGATCATATGACAGACTATAAATAGTGGCAATGAAATTAAAAAATCAGGAGGATAAGAAAATGAGAGTTTTAGAAGGAAATGTAGTAGCAGAGGGCATCAAAATCGGTATTGTAGCAGCACGTTTTAATGAGTTTATCGTATCAAAACTGGTTGGCGGCGCACAGGATGCCTGCGTACGTCATGGTGTAAAAGATGAGGACATTGATCTGGCCTGGGTTCCGGGCGCATTTGAGATTCCGATCGTTGCAAAGAAAATGGCAGCTTCCGGAAAATATGATGCAGTGCTTTGCTTAGGCGCAGTTATCAAAGGCTCTACCAGCCACTATGATTATGTATGTGCTGAGGTCAGCAAAGGAACAGCAATGGTTGGTCTTGAGACAGGTGTACCGACACTGTTTGGCGTACTGACTACTGACAATATCGAGCAGGCCATTGAGCGTGCCGGTACAAAAGCAGGAAACAAAGGCTATGATGTAGCTTGCTCCGCTATTGAAATGGTAAATCTGATGAAAAACATCTAAATTGTCGGATGAAATAAAAGATAGAAAATCCCCGGCTTCTATTGTATAAAGCAATAAGCTGGGGATTTTTAGCTAACAAAATAACGAAATCACATCTGTGGCACCTGATACAATTGCCACAGTTTTTTGTGCAATTTCTTCGGATGGGATTTTTAGATCCGGAATACATACCACCGGAATATTGGCATTGGATGCGGCTAAAATACCGTTTTCAGAGTCCTCCAGCACAAGTGCATGCTCCGGTCTGATATCTGCACGCTGACAGGCAATCAGAAAAATATCTGGATTTGGTTTGGAACGCTGCACCTGATCACCACCGATGATAAAAGCAAAATATTTATCAAGTTTTGCCAGATGAAGGTATTCGGCGACAATGTCATGCTTGGTGGAAGAGGCCACACAGCATGGAATGTTGTTGGCTGCAAACCATGCGAGAAGCTCCGGGATACCAGGTTTCACCGGAGGTCCGTCACGACGGATTTTTTCCGTCACAAGTGTTCGGCATTGCTGGCTGATTTCTTCTGCCGGGTAATCGTCCCCATATAATCGGTGCAAAATATCCAGTAATTGTTGCCCGCAGGTTCCGAGGGTGTGGATATAATCATCTTTTTGCTGGGTGTAACCGTATTCTTTCATGACGCCGTCCTTGGTGGTCATGAAAAGGCGTTCTGTATCAAAAATCAGACCGTCCATGTCGAAAATCATGAGTGCAGGTATTTGAAGTTTTGAAATCATAGTATACAGTAATCCTTTCGCTAATGAAACATGTAAACTGTTGTAATTATTTTTTAGTATACAGGAAATGAGCCTGAAAGAAAATGATAAATCACTTCCCTCAGGCTCATTTTTGTATTATATGCATGAATGGTTTATACACTTTCGAACTCGTCGATAATCTCCTGTGATGGCGGAGCAGTCAGCAGGCTGACAATTACGATAGTAGCTGCGGAGCAGAGGAATGCAGGCAACAGTTCGTAAATTCCGAGAAGTCCACCGTGCGGTGCGATCAGGAATTTCCAGATAAATACCATGGAACCGCCGACGATCATTCCGGCCAGGGCACCGTTTCGGTTGGATCGTTTCCAGAACAGTGCAAAGAGCATAACGGCACCGAAGGTAGCACCAAATCCTGCCCACGCGAAGGATACGATACGGAAGACAGAGCTGTCCGGGTTACGAGCCAGAAATACGCTGATGGCTGCGATGACCAGAACGGTGATACGAGCCATTGCCATTGACTGTTTTTTGGTACATTTGATTCCGAAGCAATCCTGCAGCAGGTTTTCTGAAATACTGGAAGATGCTGCCAGAAGCTGGGAATCAGAGGTGGACATGGTACTTGCAAGGATACCTGCAAGGATCAGGCCGGCCATCAGTACGGCGAGGAATCCATGATTGCTCAGCAGGACTGCAGTTCTTACGATCAGTGTCTCTGCCTGAGAAGAATTCTCAAGGACATCCATTGTGCCTGCTTTTGTCATTGCATTTCCAATGATACCGATAAAGATTGCGATAAACATGGAAATAACAACCCATACAGAGGCGATACGACGGGATGTTTTTAATTTGTTTTCATCTTCAATACCCATGAAACGCAGCAGAATGTGCGGCATTCCAAAGTAACCCAAGCCCCACGCCAGCGTAGAAGCGATGGTCAGTCCGTTGTACGGAGTAGTTCCGCCAGTTGCGGCATCGTGGGATAAAGTCATGCTTAAGTAGCCTTTCAGGGACTGTGCGTTTGTGATAACGGCATCCATGCCACCGGCCATATGTACGCCATAGATCAGTACGACGATCAGGGCACCTGTCATAATGATGCTCTGGATCAGGTCTGTGGTACTTGCAGCCAGAAATCCACCCAGGGAAGTATACGCTACGATAATGATCGCACTAACGATCATGGCAGGCATATACGGAACGCCGAACAGTGTGGCAAACAGTTTGCCGCAGGCAGCGAATCCGGATGCAGTGTACGGTACAAAGAAAATTACGATCATAATAGCCGAAATCGCCAGCAGGGAATTACTCTTGTCTCTGTAGCGGTTTGCAAAAAAGGATGGGATCGTAATGGAATTATTTGCTTTGTGGGAATAGCGGCGCAGACGTTTTGCAACGATGAGCCAGTTTAAGTAAGTTCCGATGGCAAGTCCGATGGCGGTCCAACCCGCTTCGGCACAGCCGGACAGATATGCGACACCCGGCAGACCCATCAGAAGCCAGCTGCTCATGTCGGAGGCTTCTGCACTCATGGCGGTTACAATTGGGCCGAGTTTTCTGCCACCCAGGTAAAAATCACTGGTGTCGTTGTTTCTTTTGGAAAAGAGAACGCCAATCAATACCATAACACCCAGATAGATGATCATGATGATCAGCATTCCAATTGTGTTTGCGTTCATAAAATCAATCTCCTTTATTACGTTACTTCAACAAATTTATGCCAGTATACCATGAATAAAAATAGACTGCAATACAGAATGAAGTATAGACTATAGTACAGAAATATAATAAAAAATACGCATTGAACATGCTAAAATAAAGGAAATATAAAATTAGACTAAAATATGAAAGAAAATATAGAATAAAAATAAATACAATTAATTAACGTTACGAATCTGTGCCAGATAGATCGGCATCGCAGTGGAACCATAGGTTTTCAGCGAATACTCCCCGTTACAGATGCACCAGTCGTAAAGCAGCGCACGTTCCGCAATGGCATACAGTTTCACCATTTCATTCACGGACAGATCCGTGCGAAACTCCCCGCTTTCCTGTCCCTCCCGGATAATGCGGCGCAGCAGTTTATAATAGTAGCGGTTGCGGTCAAGCAGATGTTTTTCTCCTTTTGTGATAAGCTGAGTGGACAGCAGCCGTGCCAGCAGATCCAGAGAAATACTGTTTTCAATCATGGAAAAAAGCTCCTGATTGAGGAAGATCAGCTGTTCATAGCGGG
>CAVAFS010000066.1:0-3471 GCA_963587975.1 Bulleidia sp.
ATTCGCATACAGTGCCGGAACAGTACCGTTTCCTGTATCGGATTCAGTCTGCGTGATCTGGATATCTAACCCCTCTGCGTCAATCTCCATATATTTGGAGATAACTTTAATGATATCGTTTTTGATCAGCTCCATCACATCCGGTGAACAATTCGCCCGGTCTGACACCAGTAATAATTTCAGGCGGTCTTTTGCTACATCCCCGGAACTTTTTCTTTTGAAAAGATCCATAAATCCCATGGTAAAAGCCCTCCTAGTTTTTCTTGAACAAGTTTTTCAGCTTGTCAAATACAGTCTGTTTCTCTTCCAGATTTAAAAATTCTACGGTCTCACCGAGAATTCTTCTGCAGATATTGGAATAAGCCAGTCCAGCCAGACAGTCACTTCCTACCAGCGGCTCACCCTGGTTTGTGGAAATAACGATATGCTCATCATCCGGAACTGCACCAAGCAGCGGGATTGCAAGAATATCACATACATCCTCTACAGACATCATATCGCCACGTTTTACCATATCCATACGCAGACGGTTTACGATCAGCTCTGTCTTCTGGAGTTCATTTGCCTCAAGAAGGCCGATGATACGGTCAGCATCACGGATCGCGGATACTTCCGGTGTCGTTACAACGATGGCTCGGTCAGCACCTGCGATGGCGTTTTTGAATCCCTGCTCGATACCAGCCGGGCAGTCCAGAAGGATGTAATCAAATTCCTCACGCAGCTCGTCGGTCAGCTTTTTCATCTGCTCCGGAGTAACGGATGTCTTGTCTCTCGTCTGTGCTGACGGAAGCAGGTATAATTCCGGATATTTTTTATCCTTGATCAGTGCCTGTTTGATCTTGCAGTTTCCTTCTACAACGTCTACCAGGTTGTATACAATACGGTTCTCAAGTCCCATAACCACATCCAGGTTACGAAGTCCAATATCGGTATCGATCAGTACGACTTTTTTGTTCAGCTGGGCAAGTCCTGTACCCACGTTTGCGGTAGTGGTTGTCTTACCAACACCACCTTTTCCTGATGTAATAACAATTACTTCACTCATTGCATCCAGTCCTCCATACTTTTACTTGGTGTAATCCATCAAACTTCCGCGTGTGATCGGCTCTATGTAAATATTGCCGCCTTTTGCTACGGCAATCTGGGCTTCTGCCGACACCGGATTTTTTTCTTTGCGGCGCAGTCTGCGCGGTTTCATCTTCTTGTTGTCCGGGCTCTTGGCCAGAATATCACCGATCTGAATCTGAATCGGATCCATTTCAAGGGCCACGATAAAACAATTACTGTCTCCTGCTGCTCCCGCATAGGCATTGCCTTTCAGAGCGCCAAGCACTACGATATTGCCCTGTGAGATAATTTTTGCTCCCGGATTGACATCACCGACGATGACAACACTGGATACACTCTCCAGCACCTGTCCGGAACGAAGTGTTCCGCGATAAAATTCGCCTTCCCTGCCAGCTACGGAATCATAGTAAGCATCAATCTGCTGCTTTACCATGTCCGCATGGGATTCATCATTATCCACAATACAGATGATCGATATACTTGTATTCTCTGTAATGGTCTCTATAATCTGGTACTCTTCTTCCTGTGTCAGTGCACGCCCCTCAAAAGAAATTGCCATTTTTGCATCTTTGAAAAACTTCTCAGATTCCAGAAATTTCTCTTTGATGGCAACCAGCAGTTCCTGAAACGGCATGTTTTTGTCCAGGATCAGATTAATTCCATATTTGTTACTTTTTATGACTACTGCTTGTGACATGTATTTCCTCCAAATTTATAGAAATAGCACTTTGATACGCCATTATTTAATTATACCGAATCTGGGTAAATATGCAATGGTTTTCGTCGAAAAGCACTGATAAATTCTGTAATTTCAGGGCATTCTATGCAAAAGGAGTTTTTTATGTATTACACACTACATCAGCGATTGAGAAAAATAGAAACGGATCACGAACTTGATTCAAATGCCTTCCCCTTGGATTCTGTTCAACATAAGATGCCTTCCTCTGATTCTTCCGGTGATTCCCCTTGTATAGAAAACGTACTGACCTTATCCACCACACAGTGGGAGGAACAGAAAACTTCCCTGCAGTTTCCTTCCTATGCCGGTCTGGAAAACACCATCATCCGCAGCTGTAAGGCAGAAATCTACCCCCGCTATATCTCCGGCAGTCTGTGCATTCCCGACCGGAAACGACTATTGGAAACACCACTTTGCTTTACCTTTTATATCAATGAAACCTGCATCGTATTTGTGTCCGATGATTCCACACCTGACCGAATCATTGAAACAATGATCCATCGTTATGAAAGTCAGGAAATGTCACCGGAACTGTTTTTGTATGGATTTTTCTCGGAATTTCTGACGGATGATATGGAACTTTTAGAATCCTATGAACGCAAACTGTTTTTGCTGGAAGAGAATGCCATGCGGGGCAACATCCACGACCTGATGCCCCGGTTATTAAAAAACAGGCGGGAATTAACCCGCCTGCGCAATTACTACGAACAGATTGACGATATGGCCGGACAGCTGCAGGGCAACGTCCGAAACTATTTTGACCCGGAACACCTGCAGCTGCTTCAGCTCATTGGAGACCGGGCCTGCCGCCTCCAGCAGGTGGCGCAGCAATCCATTGATTACTGCCAGACTCTGCGGGATTTTGAACAGGCGCAGTCCGATCATAAGCAGAATAAAACCATGCAGCTGATGACGGTTCTGACTTCCGTCTTTTTTCCGCTCACCGTCATCACCGGCTGGTACGGTATGAATTTTTCACACATGCCAGAGCTGGAGACACGCTTTGGCTATCCACTGATCATTGCCATCAGTCTCGGCGTGATCGCCGTAGAGTTCTGGATTTTGAAAAAGCGTAAGATTATATAAAACATCCCCATGCTTCACTCTACGTAAAAATATCCTTTCCAGACAATCTTACTTTTTCAGATACACGTTGCTTTTCACATATGTTTAACCAAAGAACTTACCTTGGAATATTATTAATGATCAGCACGATTCCGGACAGAATCAACAGCACAATAACAATCTTCTTAATGACTTTTTCATTCAGAACCGAACTGCTCTTCATACCAAGAAATACTGCCGCCAGCATAAACGGAATCAGGATCACAACCTGCTTGAGCACTGCAAGCGTCAAAATACCTGTCGCTGCATACAAAATAATGCGGATCGTATTTTCCACCACAAATACCACACAGATATTTGCTTTGAATTCATGACTGTTTTCCGATACCCGGCTCACATAAGCAGCCAGCAGTGCACCTACACCATACAGGCCGCAGAGCAGACCAGAAATAATCCCAATCAGTACCAATATAATTTTAGAACCGCCAGACTTTCCGTTGCTATTTTTCCTGTTGCTTTTCAGTTCCCGAAACAGCATTTCAATGCCAATGATAATAACTGCGATGCCGAAAATCACTTTCAACAGACCAGCATCTGTG
>CAVAFS010000066.1:3481-5235 GCA_963587975.1 Bulleidia sp.
TGCCTGCCACAACCAGCACCGTCAGTGGCAACCAGATCCTCCAATTCAGGGATTTCCGTTCTTTCCAGACTAAAATAATATTACTCGGATACCCAAGCACTACTTCCAGCGGTGAAATATTGATATTATTTGCCGTGTAGCTCAGAATCCCATTAAAAATCAGGGTATTCGCAAAGCCGCATAGCCCCTTGATAAAAAATGCGACCAGTGTCGCAATGATAAACCAAATCATAAGTTTTCTACTCCTTAATTTACATGTATGATTCTGTAATCTCCTTTGCTCTATCTGGATTTTTGCAAAATGTTACAGAATCTTATTTTTATTGTTTATTACTAAAGATCAGCCGATTTTTACAATTTCACATTATCACCTATGATCGAATTTATCCAGTTTTTTATTTCAAAAACACGCAAATGTGACGATATGAGTCATTTTTGCGTGTTTTTCTTTTTCCAATTATTCTATTTGTGATTTTAATCAAGAATATTTCCGTCAATGGAGATTGTCACTACCTGCCACGGAATAAATTTACCACTTGCCTGCAATGCTT
This sequence comes from Bulleidia sp., assembly GCA_963587975.1. Taxonomy (GTDB): domain Bacteria; phylum Bacillota; class Clostridia; order Lachnospirales; family Lachnospiraceae; genus Eubacterium_I. Next base: position 4,033 of record CAVAFS010000066.1, read on the forward strand.
TCTTTGCTGCAAATTCCAGACCGCCACAGCATGGAACCTCCATACGAACGATGGTCACGCTCTGAATATCATTATTGCTGATGATTGTTGTCAGCTTTTCACTGTAATCAATATCATCCAGTTTCGGACAGCCGATCAGAGTTACTTTGCCTTTCATGAAATCTTCATGCATGCGGGCATAGGCATAAGCGGTACAATCTGCTGCGATCAGTAATTTTGCGCCATTGAAATACGGTGCGTTCGGAGCCACCAGTTTGATCTGGCACGGCCACTGTCCCAGACGGGATACACTCTGCTGCGGTGCAGCCGGTGCGCTCTCCTCAGACTCTTCCAGACGCTGGTTCAGCATACGCATCCGTGTGCCCGGACATCCGCCAGCCATCGGTGCGTGTGCCGGTGCAGATGTTCCTGCTGATTTTGCTTTTTCTGCCTCCTTTTTTGCTTTGTTTTCCAGAACGGCGGCCTCATCGTATGCGGCAGCCTCACGCTCCACGAATGTGATTGCATTTGTCGGACAGGTTGGCAGGCAGTCACCAAGACCGTCACAATAGTCGTCACGGAGCAGTTTTGCCTTTCCGTTCACCATGCCGATGGCTCCTTCGTGACAGGCATTTGCACATGCGCCGCAGCCGTTACATTTTTCTTCGTCAATATGAATAATTCTTCTTACCATAAGTTTGTTCCTCGCTTTTTGTGGTTTTATTTTTCTTTTTAAAATTTGTCTTTTGTACTTTTGAAGTTACTCTCTTTCGTAAGCTGTACTTAGCATACATTGTTTTTCTGGAAAATTCCGTGGTTATGACCACGTTTTGTGGGATAATTTGAAATTTTTACATCATAAAGGAACTGAATGAGACAACCGATTGCAAACACGGGCAATTTTCTATCTACGCTGCGCCGCTTATCTCCGCCTCCTCCCGCGAACTCGCCACAGCAAAATCAGCTGTTGGCTCAAACACACTCCCGGAGGCGGGCTATGCTCGCTCCGATGACGAAAATTCCCCTACCGTTTCGCACTCGGTTGTCTCATTCCAGTTCCCATTTACTTCAAAAATCTCCCTCACATTCCCATTACAAATTCAAGAAATACCCTCGGTATTCTTGTTACTCACCACCTATAGGACGTCATCTCTCATCTGATATACGTCATTCAAGTCGAACGCACGTGAGACTTGGTGCGTGATTCTGGTCAGCGTAAGCTGA
>CAVAFS010000067.1:0-16425 GCA_963587975.1 Bulleidia sp.
GAATTATGCGTTGTTTCCGCATATGACGGTTTATAAAAATGTGGAATATGGCTTGAAAATGCATAAAGTGCCAAAGGCTGAACGGCAGGAAAAAATCATGAAGGCACTGAAGATGGTTCATATGGATCAGTACGAAAAGAGATATCCGAAGGAACTCTCCGGCGGACAGCAGCAGCGTGTGGCACTGGCCCGTGCCCTGGTACTGAATCCGACACTGCTGTTGCTGGATGAGCCATTATCCAATCTGGATGCGAAGCTGAGAAAAGAAATGCAGCTGGAGATCCGGAATATCCAGAAGAATCTGAACGTGACGACATTATTTGTCACCCATGATCAGGAAGAGGCACTGACCATGTCGGACCGGATCGCGGTCATGAATAAAGGTGTGATCGAACAGCTCGGAACACCGGTGGAATTATACGAAAACCCAAAGACAGAATTCGTGGCATATTTTATCGGAAATACAAATCTCCTGAAAGGACAGGTGGAAGCCTGCGATGGAACCATCTTACAGGTCAGAGTCGGGGATGATATGTTTAAGATCGAGAAAGAAAAACCGTGTGAACCGGGAGATGAGATTACGTTTTCCATCCGGCCGGAGAAGATCACCTTACACAGAATCCGGCATGAGGATCTGGTAAACGGAATCCCGGGAGTCATCAAGTCCCGTGTATATATGGGAACAGGTGTAAATTTTGTGGTTGGTCTGTCAGATGGTACAGATATCCGGATCTCACTGTCTGCATTGGACAAGGTGATCGACCTGCAGCAGGACGAACATGTCTATGTGGAGTGGAGGCCGGAAGATGCGCGAATTGTTGAATAATACGGATGGGGAGATGAGAACATGGCTTTGAAAAAAGATCAGTATATTGAGCGAGAACCATCGGAAAAACAACAGTTTTACTGGGTTGGGTTGCTCTATTTCCTGAATAAGACCTGTATCGAAAGACACGGGAAACTGGGAGAACGGGCGGTCAGAAAAGGAATCAGAAACTATGGTCAGGAGCGCGGGGAACGGATGAGACGTTATACCGATTCCCTTGGCGTGGAGCCGACGTTAAAAAATATGTCAAAATACTACGACCTGATGGATGATCCGCGATTTGACGGAGGATGCGATGTCCTATGGGTAAGTCCGGAAGAAAAATGTTCCATCGTCCACCGGTGTCCGGATTTTGAGATGTGGGACTGTCTGCCGGATGGCAGAGCTATGGGTCGGATCTTCTGTGAAGAGGTTCATCACCGGATTTTTGGCGGATATGATCCGGCGATCCAGCTGAATCTGTGTGAGACCATGACACGGGGAGATGACTGCTGCCGCTTCTTCTACTTTTTCCGGGAGTGCAACCGGAATCCGTATGTTCTTGGTCCAAATGTCGAACAGCCATGGGATGATTTCAGAGGAAAACTGGTTCCGTCGATCCACACCATGTTCGGGCTGATGCTGATCCAGATGGGAAAGGTAATCCTGGACGAACTGGATGAAGAGACACTGCGGGAAGCATTGTATCGTTTTTCCTATCACAGAGGAGAACGCATGCGGGAACTTCATCGCCGGGAAGGCATGACGCAGAATCTGCAGTCACTGATCGAAGCGGGAGACCTTTATCTGGATGAGAGATATGCGTTTGAGCAGAAAGAAGTGAATGGTACAGAAGCGGAAATAAAAGTAAAACGATGTCCGTTGAAAGAGATGTTTGCAACCTATGGCGTGGATAAGATCCGGGAAATCTACTGTCAGGAATCTTACCGGGGATATGCAGAAGGGTATGGGCTATCAGCAGACTGTACGGTAAACTGTGACAACTGTCAGGGATGCAGCATCCAGATCATATGTAAGTAACACAAGCAGCAGAGGTGTCAGATATGAAACCGATCTTTGAGAAACAACAGTATAAAAAATGGAAACTTCCGTTGCAGTTAAGTACAGATGTGGCCGGTGAGACCATTTGTTATCAGATGAATGAAATCCGGGAAAATCAGAATCGCAGCCAGGTGTACTGGCAGGATCTGACAGAAGGCGGGATTCATTGTATCGGAGATGGAAGCGGTCCCTGTATCAGCCCGGATGGAGCGAAGATCGCATTTGTAAGAGACAGAGCGATACATATCTGTCGGATCTGGGGGGAGAAAGAAGATATGGAAGTGGCTGTCTGCCGGGCAGGTGAGATCGCCTGGAATCCGGACAGCACACAGATCTGCTTTTGTGCCGGTGTGAAGGCGGATGCGGAACCGGAAGATCTGCCAAAGCTGTCGGCCGCAAAGTGGATAGACCGGACAAAGTTCAAAGAGGACGAGGTCGGGATCTTTGACGGAACGTACCGTCAGGTATTTACTTTTTCCACAGAAACACAGACTTTGCAGCAGTGCAGTTTTTCCAAAAGTGACAAGACACATCCGTTTTTTGCAGGGAAACATAAAATTGTCTATACGGCGGTGCTGGAGCACACGGATGTATCAGATCAGGCATCCATCGTCGTGCAGAATCTGCAGACCCAGGAAAAGCAGATATTTGCAGGACCGGGCGGCCCCATCGAATCAGCCGTGTATCTGAAGGCGGAAGATGAGATCGCTGTTATCAGTCATGATAATACTTATTGGGAAGCCACGAATTATCAGTTATATGTGCTGAATATCGCATCGGGAAGCTGGCAGATGATCTCCAGAAACTGTGACCGCTCCGTTGCAAATGTGGTTTTGAATGATATTGGACTGAAGAGCCGTCGGTTTCATCTGGGACTTTCACAGGATGGAACACAGATTCTGGCGAAATGTACAGATGGTTATAAGACAGAGCTGCTGACTTTTTCGAAAAACCGGGAACCGGAAACCGTTATTTCCGGGGAACAGGTCATCACAGAAGCAGTCGGAGTAAAAGATGGCATTGTGTATGTGGCAACAGACCCGCTTATGCCGGCAAAGCTGGTGCTGTGGGAGGAAAAGAAACAGCAGGAACGGGTCCTGTATCAGACCTGTAAGGAAAATGGATCCTTTGTGGCACCGGTCAGATTTTCCTGGATGGATGAAAAGAACAGGGAGATGGAAGCACTTTATTATCCGGCTGCCGGAGAAACGAAAGGAATTGTTCTGGATATTCACGGAGGCCCGCATTATTGCCACGGCATCTGCTTTTCCTACGATGCGCAGCTGAGAGCCGCATATGGATATGCATCCCTGCTGTGCAACCCGGCGGGAAGCCAGGGAAGCGGTGAGGCACTTGCGCGGGAAAGCTACCATGACTGGGGCGGGAAAGATTTCAGGGATCTGATGGCATGCCGACAGGAAGCGGTACGGCGGTTCCGGCTTGCACAACTGCCCTGGGCAGTGATGGGAGGCAGTTACGGCGGTTTCATGACAAACTGGATCATTGGACATACGGATGCATTTGCATGTGCGATATCAGAGCGGAGCACCTGCAACCGGTACAGTCAGGCGGGAACCAGTGACTGTGCATTCCGCTATGGCAAATTTGAATTTGACGGTTTTGCCTGGGAACATCCAGAACATTATATGGAACATTCCCCCATTAGCTATGTGAAGCGGATCCATACACCGGTGCTGCTGATCCACGGAGATGCGGACATGAACTGTCCGATCTCCCAGAGTGAAGAGTTTTATTCGGCACTGCGGATGGAGCAGAAAGAAGTGTATCTGGCGATCATGCCGCAGGAATATCATTCCTTTGCGGCTGAGGGAAAACCGGCATGCAGAGATGACCGGTATAACCTGTGCATCTGGTGGCTGGACCGGTATATGAAAGAATGTAGAAAGAGGGACAGAGATGTTTGAGGAAATATTGAAATATGCAGAATCCTTTGGAGATAAAATCAGTGTCGTCGTCGAAGATCTGAAGAGCGGAGAACAGATCCGTGTGAACAGTAACAAGAGATTTTCGGCAGCCAGTGTGATCAAGTATCCCATCATGTGGTGCTATATGTATGAGGTGGAATCCGGAGCGCAGAGCCTGGAGGAGGTTTATCCGCTGCGCAGGGAAGACAAGGCGGGAACCACGGTACACGACAGCGGCGTTCTGCGGGAACTGCATGACGGCATCCCGCTGACCATGGAAGATTATCTGAAATTTATGATTGTGATCAGTGACGACACAGCAACCAACGTGATCATTCGAAAACTCGGAATGGAACATATCAACCAGCTCATGCGGGAGAAGCTTCAGTATCAGAGTACGGAGCTCGGAAGAGTCATGATGGACTATGAGGCACTGGAGAGAGGCCAGGACAATTTTATTACCGCAGAGGAAATGAACCGGTTGTCAGAGCACATCTGCAGAGGTGAACTTTTATCAGAAGAAAGCAATGCGCGGATGCTAAAGATTTTATGCGGACAGCGCTACAACAATACCATCAGCAGAGATTATCCGCTGGATGCGGTATTCGGACACAAAAGTGGTTCCATTGATCAGTACGAGATGGAACATGACTGCGGAATCCTGATGAAAGATGGAGAACCGGTGGCAACCATAAATGTTCTGACGCAGTCACTGGATGAGGCACCATCTGTCATGGCAAGGATCGGCATGATGGTATACAACACATATTTTCAGTAATCCCTGTTCCGGCAGTCTGATCTGCCCGGAACGGATTATATAAACACTGTGAGAGGAGAAAAAAGAGATGAAAAAGAATTTGTATCGAGTAGCAGCGTTACTGATGGCAGGAGCAATGATGGGCTCACTTGCCGCATGCGGAGGAAAGGACACCGCCTCCAATGACAGCACAGGAGATTCCGGAAGTGCACAGAAGGAGGAGAACTCTTCTGATCTGGAAGATGTAGATACCTTATATGTAGGTACTTATGGCGGATCCTGGCAGGAGTATTTCGAATATGTGGCAGAACAGTTCACAGAGAAATACGGTGTGGATGTCGTATTTGACAGTTCCTACGATCATACAAAACGTGTGGCAGAGGGCGCAAATCCAAGTGTAGATGTGTGTCTGGAAGATGATATCTATATGGCACAGAGTGATGCGACAGAATGGTATCAGACACTTGATATGAGCAAGATACCAAATTCTTCTGAATTATATGACGAAGCATTTGATCCGTCAGGTGTCGGCCTTGTATTGAACTGGGGACGTTTCGGTATCTGTTATCGTACAGATCTGGTGGAGACTGCACCGACATCCTGGGCTGATCTGTGGAATGATGAATATGCAGGAAAAATTGCAATCTTCGATATCCCGAATACAGGCGGCGCACAGTTCTTTATTCAGGCAAATACAATGAACGGCGGAACTTATGAAGATGCAACTCCGGGCTGGGATGCGTTCAAGAAACTTGCACCGAATGTAAAATCCGTTGTAACATCCAGCTCTGATCTGATGAACCTGCTGACAACCGGTGAGGTAGCCGTTGCACCGTTCTGGGATGGCCGTGTAAAATCCCTGCAGAACGATGGCGTTCCGGTAGAATTTGTGACACCGGAAGAGGGCGCATATGCGACCATTACAGGTATGACGATCCCGACCAACGCAGCAGCTCCGAACCTTGCTTATGAGTTCATGAACATGTGCTTTGACAGTGAGAATCAGACAAAGATGACAGAACTGACAGGTTATGGTCCGGTAAACAAAAATACCGTATTGGATGATGAGACAGCAGCAAATGTAGTATATGGCGCTGATCAGGTTAAATCACTGATCTTTGCAGACTGGAAATCCCTGGAGAAAGTAGACGAAGCGTGGATTGAGACATTCCAGAAAGAGATCACACCGCTGATTGGTAAATAATAGGAATCAGAAATAAAAAGAACAGGCGGCAGCAGCGTCGATATAACGGCCGGACTGTTGCCTGTCCTTTGTGGTTAAAACAACAAAGACTGCTGTATACCATACCGGAGGGAGAGATAAGACATGTACAATATACGGGAAGTGAAACTTCAGAACCAGCAGGATTGTTTTTCCTATCTTTATTTGTTCCTGGCAAAAGAATGTATGGCATGTTTTGGCAAGGAAGGGGAAGAAATCATCCGGCCTGCCATAAGAAACTATGGATACAGCCTGGGTTCACAGGCGAAGGAAAGATTGCAGAAGAAAGGAAAACGGGCAAATCTTAAGACTCTTGTGGAGGAGGGCTCAGATACATTTACGGATCCGAGATTCTGTTTTCAGCCACTGTGTGGCACAGAGCAGGTGTTTCAGCTGGAGACATATATCTGTCCCATGGCGCTAATCTGGAAAAAAGAAGAGGCAGAGCACATCGGAACCTGTTTCTGCGAGGAATACTACGCCGGATATTTTGCCGGATACAGTGAGGATGCGGCACAGACAAACGTATCAAAAATGCTGACTTCGGATACCGACTGCCATTGTCGGCATTCTGTTTATTATCGCCCGGCAAATGTCAGAAAAGAAGACCGGGAGCAGATCTTTACCATGGATGAACGTTCCGTAACCCTTCAGGCGGAGTGGAAGCGTCCTTATGCGAAGCCCCAGGAACGTGGCATGGAGCACAGGTGTCTCCTTCTGATTGGGAGTATCTATGAGGAAGCGCAGAAACAGAAAGGAGAAGCGGGAATCCGGGCGGTTGCATATGGGATCCGCAGATATGCAAGATTTCTGGGGATTTGGATGAAACTCCAGGCACATACCTCGGAATGGCCGGCCAATGACGGATTTCTGGAGATCAGCCTTCCGTTTCCGCTTCATGCAGATGTGCTGCAGCAGGCATGTGAGGAAGAGATCAGCCGGATGCTGCAGAAGAATTTTTACCCAGAGTTTATGAAACAGTATAAAGAGCAGGTGAAAGAGTGAAAATGGAAAATTGTACGTTTGAAAATATGAAAGAATATATCGCCATGGAGCCCTATTCGGAAATTGATATTCAGGCGGATCATTTACAGGACTGTTACACGCTGATGTATGGATTCCTGGGAAAGGCACTCATGGAGCAGTGCGGCGTGGATGGTGATGCGGCTCTGCGTGAAGCGACACGACGGTATGGAAGAGACCGTGGGATCAAAGACAGAGACAGGCATCTGGCTGCGAGATGTAAGGTAAATATGTACAGCAATTTTAATATCGGAGGCGGACTTCCGGGAAATAAACGTACAAGCTCCTACCGTTTTAAATCCACACCGCAGCAGCATGTCAGCCATGTCCTGACCTGCCCCATGGCCGATATATGGGATGCTTACGGCATGATGGAAATCGGAAGGATCTACTGTGAAGAATTTCACTATGCCTATTACAATTCCTATGGGTTTGGAAAAACAAAAGTGTATCTGGGTTCTACGCTGACGGAGCGGGGGGCGCAATATTGCAATTTTAATGTGATACTGCGGCCTGCGGATCTGTCGGAAGAGATCCGGGGGAAATGTTTTGAGGAATATGACAAAGAGAACACACAGCCGGATCTGTCCGGTTTTGTGAAGGAGAATGCACAGGAGGGATACCGGTACCTGTATCTGCGACTGTACTATTACATTCTGGAATGTGCCTGTGAACAGCTGGGAGAGCGCGGACGTGGAAGCGTGGCAGCAGGACTTCGCAAAATGGCGGAAAGCATGGCGGTCTATTTGGAAAAATCCTGTGAAAAAGAAGGAAAGACGATGGATCAGAGCTACGTCGAATTAAACTATCCGGTGCTGCTGGATACAGAGAAAGAGGTACACTGGCAGGAATATTCCGGGTGGGAGGCAAGAGAACTGCTTCAGTGGGAATTTTGCGACAACCTGAAAAAATACCTGAAGATAGAAAACTGTTGAAAAACAGGTTTGAATTTGGAGAAAGATAACACGATGAAAATATATATTTTGCAGCCTTTGCATGAGGCCGGTATCGAATGGCTGAAGGAACGGGCAGAGGTTATAGAATACGATGATCCCCGGGTGGAACACTGGCAGGAAGATGCGGACGGAATCGTGATACGCGGGATGAAGATGCCGGAAGAGGCGATGAAAAAGGCAAAGAAGCTCAGGGTGATCTCAAAACATGGGATCGGAACAGATGCCATCGATCTGGAGGCGGCACAACGGCTGGGGATTGCTGTTACGAATACACCAACGGGAAATGTACAGTCTGTGGCAGAACAGGCAGTCGCTCTGATGCTGGCGGTCAGCAGACGGATCTGTGAGGCACATCAGCGGCTGAAACAGGGGGATCTGAACGTGGGGATGGTTCCCATGGATGATCCTTCCATCGGATGTGAATTATTCGGAAAGACCGTCGGCCTGCTGGGAATGGGAAGGATTGCCATAGCCACCGGCGAAATTCTGCATAAAGGATTTCATATGAATGTGAAAGCGTATGCACCGGATGTCAGACTGCTGCGCTGGGCAGCGGCAGATTATTCCATAGAAGCGTGTGAGGATCTGAAGGAAATGGTGAAGGAATGTGATTTCATCAGCTGTCATCTGCCGATGAAAGAGCAGAACCGAAATCTGGTCAATGCGGAGGTGTTGGCCTGCTGTAAGCCGAATGCAATTATCGTAAATACCGGAAGAGGCGGTGTCATTGATGAAGATGCCCTTTATCAGGCATTGAAGACAGGAAAAATACAGGGTGCCGGTCTGGATGTGTTTGTGGAAGAACCGGTTCCGCCGACGCATCCACTGTTTGAAATAGAAAATTTTGTGGCGTCTCCGCATAATGGTGCCAACACGACAGACGCTTTGCGGCAGACAAGCATGGCGTCCTGTGAAAATGTTTATCATTATCTGACGGGAAAACCGGTAAATGCAATTGTGGTAGAAGGAAGAAGAGAAAATGCTGACAAATAGGATGAACAGAGTGCAGATGTCAAAGACAATGGCATTTACCGCCAAGGCAAATGCACTGAAAACAGAAGGAATATCCGTGATGGACTTCAGTGTGGGAGAGCCTGATTTTGATACGCCGGAGCATATCTGTAAGGCGGCGGTTCAGGCACTGTGTGATGGCCATACACGTTATACACCTGTAAATGGAATTGCGGCGTTAAGAAAAGCGATTTCAGAAAAACTGGAAAAAGAGAATGGTATTTTGTATACACCGGATCAGATCTGTGTGGGAACCGGTGCAAAACAGCCGCTGTTCAATGCGCTGTTTGCAATCTGTGAAGAGGGAGACGAAGTCATCGTCCCGACACCATGCTGGGTCAGTTATGAGGAAATAATCAAACTGTGCGGTGCGACACCGGTACTGGTACCTGCCTGCACCGAAAAAGGATTTTCCCTGGATCTTCAGGCAGTGGAAGCAGCTGTGACGGAACACACAAAAGCCATTATCATCAATACGCCGAACAACCCCACCGGTGCGGTTTACACAGAAGAAGAACTGCGTGGTCTTGCGCTGCTGGCAGATAAATATCAGTTCTATATCGTTTCGGATGAGGTATATGAAAAACTGGTATACGAGAGAACCCGGCATGTATCGGTGGCTGCGGTTGCCGAGGATGCAAAAAAATGGTGCATTACCGTAAATGGATTCTCAAAATCCTTTGCCATGACCGGCTGGCGGTGTGGTTATGTAGCCGCAGAGGATGAAGTGATCGCGGCGGTAAAAGCCATTCAGAGCCATACCACCAGCTCCAGTAATTCCATCACACAATATGCAGCGCTGGAAGCGCTGCAGGCTTCGCAGCAATGTGTGGAAGAGATGCGGCTGGCCTACGAGGAGCGAAGAAACTACATCCTGTCACAGATGGAAACCATGCCCTATGTGCATTGTACAAATGCAAAAGGCGCGTTTTATCTGATGTTTGATATTTCGGAACTTTTTGGAAAGCATTACGGAGAAATACCGATGGATTCCACAGACCGGGTGGCAGAACTTTTTCTGACACAGGCGCATGTGGCAATGGTGTCCGGTGCGGCATTTCGCGCGGAAGGTTATCTGCGGATGTGCTATGCGGCATCCATGGATGAGATCCGTGAGGGAATGGACCGGCTGAGAAAATTTATGGAGAATGTGAGATAAATGCCAGAGAAAAAGAAAGTTTATTTGAGTGAATTCATTCATCCGGGGGCCAGAAAAGTTCTGGAGACCTATGCGGACATTGTGAGTGACTGGGATGCGATCGACACGGTGGAAGGACTGATCAACCGTAATCTTGTAAAAATAGACAATGCCGTGCTGGACCGGGCGAAAAAACTGAAGGTTATCGGCATTCACGGAACCGGTAAGGATGGTGTGGATCTGGATGCGGCAGAAGCACACGGAGTAGAGGTGTTTTCAACACCGGGGATCAATGCCCGTTCCGTTGCCGAATTAAATGTGGCGCTGGTATTAAATCTGTACCGGAAAATCCAGCAGGCACAGGAACAGATCTATCACAGTGAGAATACGAAACAGCTGCAGAGCAAGCTCCGGGGACATGAGCTGTATGGAAAAACGGTGGGGATCATCGGCATGGGAAATATCGGAACCCTGTCGGCGGCGATTTTTCAGCATGGATTTGGCTGTAAGGTGATCGCCTGGTCACGGTCACTGACGGAAGAGAAAGCAGCTGAGCTTGGAATAGAAGCAGTCCCGCAGATGGAGGATGTATTAAAGCAGGCTGATATCATTCTGTTAGCACTTGCCAGCACACCGGAAACATATCACATGATCGGAGCGCAGGAATTTGCCTGCTGCAAAAAAACGGCCGTTTTTATCAACACGGCAAGAGGAAAGATCGTGGATGAAGCAAGTCTGTATGGGGCACTTACCGAAGGACAGATTGCCGGTGCAGCCTGTGATGTGTTTGAACAGGAGCCTGTGAGCAGGGAGAATCCACTGCTTTCACTGGAAAATTTTGTTGCCACGCCGCATCTTGGAGCCAATACCGAGGAAGCATTGTACCGGGTAGGCATGGAAGTGGTGACCGGAGTCCTGCAGCGGCTGGGAGTACCTTATCGTTAGTCAAAGGTACGGATTTTCTGGGAAGCATGGATAAATGAGCGCATGGCATTGGTTACCTGACGGTTTTTGCGGTAGGCGATGAAGACGTCTCTGCGGGTCAGATCCGGCTGTGCTGTCCGGATCTTGAAATAACAGAGCGGAGCGTTTACATGTCCGTGCCGCACCAGGGTATCCGTGATCAGTGTAATGCCAAGTCCGGTTGAAGCGACATGGAAAGCAGTCATCAACTGGTTCAGGTGAATGGAATTGCGGGGAGAAAATCCTGCTTCCTGACAGAGATTCAGTGCTCTGTCGTGAAGATCATGACCGGATTTTAAAAGGATAAAAGGCTCTTCGGAAAAGAGCGCAAGATCTGCGGCCGGAGTGGAAGGCAGCAAATGTTTTCCGGAAATGATATCTCGGACAGAGAGTGCCATGGGCAGGAGATTGCTTTTGTGTATGCATTGAGAATCTTTCGGAACCGCCAGCAGGATATTCTCCTGAAACAGAGGTTCGGCATGAAAGGTTTCTTCTTCATAATTTCCACCGTCGATGATCAGGTCGATCTCATCTTTTTGTGCTTCTTCATAGAGAAGCAGGGAGTCAGCTTCCACAAAGTTCAGATTGATCTTCGGGTACAGTTCGGAAAAGACACGAACAATGTGTGGAATGACGCAGGAAGAAAAAAGTGCGGAACCTGCGATGGTCAGATTGCCGGCTTCCAGGTTGGAGATATCATTGATGGCAGCGTTCAGATCATGTTCGATGGACAGAATTTTTTCCGCAGCTTTTATATAAACCTGTCCCTCTTCCGTGAGGGTAAGGTTGGCAGTGCTTCTGTCAAAAATTTTATATCCGAGAGAGGATTCGATCTTTTTGACGGTGGCACTCAGAGAGGGCTGGGAAATATACAGTTTTTTCGCAGCTTTGGAAAAACTTTTTTCTTTATATACTTCATAGATATATTTGTATTCGTGAATCATGACAGCTCCTTTACAAAAGACGAAACACCTGTTTTGGAGCTAAGTATAACATAATGTTTTGTTCAGCGGAAGAGATGGTTTGAACAAAGGAAGGATGGATCAGAAATATGAGTTTATACAGTCAGAAATTTGCAAAAATGGGAATTGAAAACGCACCCGGTCAGGAGGGGGCACAGAAGCGGAAGGAACTGCCGGTCAGAGGAGAAAAACTTCCGGGGATCCGGGTAGATTTTTCGCACGGTGATGTGGATGCGCATGTGCCGGTCCCGGGCTGTATCGAGGCATTTGATGAGGGATACCACAAAGGTGGCAGCCAGGCATATACCGAATACCGGGGACACCGGGCGATCCGGAAAGATGTGGCAGATAAGGTTGCGGCATTCTCCGGGGCACAGATCGATGCGGACAAAAATATCATCCTGACACCGGGCACACAGGGCGCACTGTTTCTGGCAATGGGAGTGCTGGTGGAGCGTGGTGACCGTGTAGCCATCGTGGAGCCGGACTATTTTGCAAACCGGAAGCTGGTACACTTTTTTGAAGGCGAATTATATCCGATCCAGATGCACTATAAGGACGATCCGGAGAAATCCGGCATTGATCTGGAACAGCTGGAAAAGGCTTTTCAGGATGGGGTAAAACTGTTTCTGTTTTCCAATCCGAATAACCCCACCGGTGCGGTATATTCCTATGATGAGATCGTAAAGATCGCAAAGCTGGCAAAACAGTATGAGGCGGTACTGATCGTGGATGAACTGTATTCCCGCCAGGTATTTGATGGAAAACGGTATACCCACTTATGTGCGCAGAAGGTGATCCCGGATAATATGGTGACCATCATGGGGCCGTCAAAGACAGAATCTTTATCCGGATTCCGTCTGGGTGTGGCATTCGGCAGTGAAGCGATCATCGCCCGGATGGAAAAATTGCAGGCAATCGTATCGCTGCGGTGTGCTGGTTACTGTCAGGCTGTATTTCAGACCTGGTTTCGGGAGCCGGAAGGATTTATGGAACAGCGGATCACGGAGCATCAGCGTATCCGGGATGATCTGCTGGCAGTGATAACAGAAACGCCGGGTGCGGAAGCGAGGGTGACGGATGCCGGAAGCTACTTGTTTGTGGAACTGCCGGAGCTGGAAGTGTCGATCACGGAATTTGCACAGATCGTCCGGGTGCTGGCAGATGTTACGATCACTCCGGGAACAGAATTCGGCCCGCAGTTTACGCGGCATTTCCGAGTGAATTTTTCCCAGGAGCATGACGCGGCGGTGGATGCGATGAAGCGGATCATGGCAGTCATGGAACGGTATCGGAAAGCATAAAAGAGTCAGGAGGCGGATGAGATGAAGATAGCATTTCTGGGATGTGGAAAGATAGGACATGCCATTTTAAAAGAAGCAATGGAGATGGATGCGGTTCAGGTGGTATTTGTACAAGATGTGATCGATCATCCGGATCTGGGAGAGATACCACAGATCCGGGAATATGATGAGCAACTGTATCAGGAGACAGACCTGATCATTGAGTGTGCAACCGCCGGAGCGTTAAAGCAGAATCTGGACAATATTTTGAAAAACAGTGATCTGATGATGTTTTCTGCAACTGCTTTTGCGGACCGGGAGTTTGAGCAGAGCGCACACAGGCTGTGTGAAATCCATAAACGCAGCATTTATCTGCCACACGGCGCGATCCTTGGTCTGGATGGTATTTTTGACGGACAGAAAGTATGGGACAGCGTGCAGATCAAAACAGTAAAAAATCCACCAAGCCTCGGACGGGAAGACAAAGAGGTTACGGTGGTATACGAAGGTGATACCAGAGGAGCCTGCGCTGCCTACCCGAGAAATGTAAATGTGCATGCGGAGATCGCCATGGCAGGAATCGGATTTGACCGTACAAGATCCATGATCGTATCTGATCCGGCGGTGCATTCCAACACACATTATATTACGGTAAAAGGTGAAGGAGTCAGTGTGACGATGGAGATTTCCAGTTTTACGAGCGGCGGTGTGACCGGTGCATATACACCGGTATCAGCAGTGGGAAGTTTCCGGCGTGTCGCAGAAAAAGGATGTGGCATTAAGTTCGTATAGAGATCGTGGAGTGAGATTGACATGAGTGAGATGAGAGAACGGGTAAAAGAGAACCTGATCAGTTTCTCGGCATATGGAAAAAATCCGGAGCGGGGAATCAGCCGTGTGTTTGGTTCCGATGCGCTGAAAGAGGCATCAGAAGCAGTCTGCCGGTATTTTGAATCCTGCGGGATGGAAAGTTATATTGACCCGGTGGGAAATGTACACGGTATTTACCAGCCGTCAGAAACGGCAGAAAAGGAGATTCTGCTTGGCTCCCATCTGGATACGGTGCAGGAAGGCGGTATCTTTGACGGGCTGCTTGGCGTGGTTGCCGCTGCGGAGACTGTGCGGCGGATCCGGGAAGAAAAACAGGTGCTGCCCTATGGACTGCATGTGATCGCAACCAATGGCGAAGAGGGCAATGACCTGGGAGGTACTTTTGGAAGCCGGTGTCTGGCAGGACTTGTTGATACAGAGGATGCAGCGTTTCAGAAGAAACTGGAAGCCTTTGGATATACCGTGCAGGAGGTAAAAGATGCGAAACTGGATTTTTCAAAGATCTGCTGTTATCTGGAATTACATATTGAGCAGGGCCAGACACTGGACCGGGAGCAGGAGGATATCGGCATTGTCACGGGAATTGTGGGACTGCGCAGATATGAGATCGGTGTATATGGAGAGGCCAATCATTCCGGCACAACGATGATGGAATATCGGAAGGATGCGCTGGTGGCGGCATCGGAAATGATTCTGTGGGGAAATCAGCTGGCCCTGGAGATGGGAAGACAGCTGGTAGCGACCTTCAATAAAGTCAGGATCCATCCAAACGTGGATGCTGTGATCAGTGACGAAGTCCATATGACCATGGAGGTGCGGAATCTGGATGAAGCCTGGATCGATGCCTATGTGGCGTGTATGCAGAAGAAAATCTCAGCATATGAGCATGCGGATATGAAAGAGTTTATACGGAAAATATCGGTGTGCTGCAAAGCGGAGATTATGCATGCGGTTCAGAAATCCTGTGAAAAGCTGAAACTGCGTTACCGGAAAATGTCAAGTGGAGCGACCCATGATGGCAATGCCATAGGAACAAAGGTACCCATCGGAATGATCTTTGTTCCAAGCAGAGACGGAATCAGCCATTCTCCGGATGAATGGACAGAATGGGAAGCCTGCGGTAACGGAGCCGAAGTGTTATACCATACCGTTTTGAACCTGAAGGAGGAACCGTTATGAAAATATTGATCATAAATCCGAATTCGGATGAACGAACCGATGAGATCATAAAAGAAAAAGTAAAGAAATTTGCACAGGCTCGCTGTGAAGTGGATGTGGTTCATCTGAAAAGCACACCGAAACTGATGCTGACCATGCTGGATGAAGCCGTTGCTCTGCCGGAACTGATGGAGATCGTCCGGCAGGGAGAAGCATATGACGCTTTTATCGATGCCTGCCATTCGGATCCGATGCTGGATGTGCTGAAAGAGCTTACAGACAAGCCGGTGGTTGGCATCGCGGAGGCGAGCATGAAGATCGCTTCCATGAACTGCAACGGATTTGCCGTGATCTCTCCCGGAACAAAATCCATTCCGAGAAAATGGAGTCTGGCGAAAAAGTATGACTGTCTGGTGAAATACCGTGGAGCGGTCGCGTGTCCGCAGACAGACCCGGAAAGCCTGTATGCGGCGGCAAAGCAGGCAGTGGAACAGTATTATGTGGACGGGATCGTACTCGGATGCGCAAATTATGCCTGCGCCGATGCTTATATAGAACAAAAACTGGGGATCCCGGTTTTTGACGGGATCGCATGTGCAATGATCCTGGCAGCCGGACTGGTGGAATATCAGAAATATAAAACAGAAACAGCATGAGGAGGATGAAATATGTTGGATTTCATTTTAAAAAACGGAAAAACTTTTGTGGATGGCCGGTTTCAAAAGGTAAACGTCGGTGTGAAAGACGGAAAGATCGTCCTGATCTGCGATGACGACAATATGCCGGAGGCAAAGGAAATCATGAACCTTGACGGACAGTATCTGATTCCGGGAACCATCGATACCCATATGCATGTCCGTGATCCCGGACATACAGAGCGTGGCAATTTTTATACAGAGACACTGGCAGCAGCGGCAGGCGGCGTGACAACGATCCTGGAGCATCCGATCAGTATTCCGCCACAGTACAATGTGGAGATCCTGGAAAACAGGATCCGCCGGGCAGAAGAGCAGTGTGTGGTTGATTTTGCTTTTTATGGTGCTGCAGGCGCTGAATACGCAGAAGAGATCACTCGTCTGGCTGCGGATGGCAGAATTGTTGCATTCAAAACATTTTTACATGCTGCACCGGAAGGTCGCGAAGCGGAATTCAAAGGGCTGACCATGGCGGATGATGCGGAGTTGTATAAAGGAATGACAGAACTGGCAAAGACCGGAAAAATTGCAGCGTTCCATGCGGAAAATAATGATATGATCGCAGCAAATATCAAGCGTTTGCGGGAAGAAGGAAAAGTATCTGCAGAATATCACGGCATCAGCAGACCGTCGA
>CAVAFS010000067.1:16435-19081 GCA_963587975.1 Bulleidia sp.
TCTGGGATTTGCAAAGGAGACCGGTGCGAGAGTGGAGATTGCCCACGTGTCCGTTCCGGAAGTTATGCAGATGTTAAAAGAGGCCAAGGAAAAGGGCATGGATGTCTACTGTGAGACCTGCCCGCATTATCTGTTCCTGACTGAGGATGATATGCTGAAATACGGTCCATTTGCAAAGTGTAATCCGCCACTGAGAAGCAGAGAAATGTCTGACCGCTTATGGGATTACGTCAATGACGGAACCGTAGATTATATCGGATCCGACCACAGCCCGTTCTTATATGAAGAAAAAACAAGAGGTCTGGAAGATATTTTTGCAGCAAATGCCGGTTTCCCGGGGGTGGATCTGCGGCTTCCTCTGATGCTGGACGCTGTGCATGAAGGAAAAGTGGCACTGGAGCGTGTGGTGGAACTGCTGTCCGTAAACCCGGCAAAATGCTTCGGCATCTATCCACAGAAAGGCGTGATCGCGGTAGGCAGTGATGCGGATTTTACCGTATTTGATATGGATAAGAATACCATTGTGGATAAAGAAAAAAATTATTCCCATGCAAAAGACATTGCCATTCCATACGATGGACGGAAGCTGAAAGGCCAGGTAACCTGCACCATCGTCAGAGGAAGAGTCCTTATGCGGGATGGAGTGGTGGATGAGTCCGCAAAAGCATATGGAAAACTGGTAAAACCGGTGAAATAAAAAAGGAAATTACATACTGTGTAAAAATAGGAAAATCCTCCCGGATTGCGCCTGAAAAGCCAGGTTGCAATTCCAGGGGGATTATTGCTTGCAATTATAAATTCAGTGTGTTATAATTCAAAAATGACTGTAAGTAGTTGAAGTAAACCTTTTGCAAAGAAATTACACGTGACTACATATATATAAAGGAGGAAATTGTCAGAATGAGCGTACAGGTGGAAAAGTTAGAAAAAAATACAGTAAAGCTTACCATTGAAGTTGCAGCAGAAGAACTGGAGAAAGCACTTCAGGAAGCATATAACAGACAGAAAAAAAATATCAGCATGCCAGGATTCCGTAAAGGAAAAGTTCCGAGAGCTATGGTAGAAAAAATGTACGGTGCAGGCGTATTCTATGAAGACGCAGCAAACGCATTAATTCCGCAGGCCTATGCTGATGCAGCAAAAGAGTGTGGAGAGGATATTGTATCCAGACCGGTTGTTGATGTTACTCAGATCGAGAAAGGCAAACCGTTCATCTTCACAGCAGAAGTTGCTACAAAACCAGAAGTAACACTTGGAAAATACATCGGTGTAACAGTTACTAAAGTAGACGGAACTGTAACAGACGAAGATGTAACAGCAGCAATCGATAAAGAGCGTGAGAAAAATGCAAGAACAATCAACGTTGAGGATCGTGCAATCGAGAACGGCGATACAGCAGTAATCGACTTCGAAGGATTTGTAGACGGTGTTGCATTTGAAGGCGGCAAAGGTGAGAACCACTCCTTAGAGATCGGTTCCGGAAGCTTCATCCCAGGATTTGAAGATCAGCTGATCGGTAAAAACGCTGGTGATGATGTAGACGTAAACGTTACCTTCCCAGAAGAGTATCATGCAGAAGATCTCGCTGGAAAAGAAGCTACATTCAAAGTTAAAATCCATGAGATCAAAGCAAAAGAGATTCCGGAGCTGGATGATGAGTTCGTTCAGGATGTATCTGAGTTCGATACTGTTGATGAGTACAAAGCTGATGTAAAAGCTAAATTAGAAGAGCAGAAACAGAACGAGATCAAACGTGCATACCAGGATGAAGCAATCGACAAGATCGTAGACAAATCCACAATGGAACTTCCGGATGCAATGATCGATACACAGTGCGAGAACATGATCAACCAGTTCGCACAGCAGATGGCACAGCAGGGTCTGTCCATGGATCAGTACCTTCAGTTCTCCGGTCTTACACTGGATCAGTTAAAAGAGCAGGTTCGTCCGGATGCTATCACACGTATCAAGAGCAGCCTTGTTCTTGAGCAGATTGCAAAAGAAGAGAACATCGAGATCACAGATGCAGATGTAGATGCTGAGATCGAGAAAATGGCTACAATGTACAACATGGAAGCTGACAAACTCAAAGAGTACATGGGCGAGGATGAAAAAGAGAACATGAAACAGGATCTGGCAGTTCAGAAAGCAGTTGAGCTGATCACAGAATCTGTAAAACCTCGTGCAAAAGCAAAAACAAAAAAAGAGAAAGAAGCTGAAGCAGCAGAGGCAGAGACAGCTGAATAATTCTCAGACAGAGCAGGAAAATTAAGTCCTGTATCATAAAGTGAATAATACAAAAGCAGATCGTGCCGGCGAGGCCGGTCTGCTTTTCATGTTTAATAGGAGGTAGCAATATGAGTTTAGTACCTTACGTCGTTGAGCAGACAAGCAGAGGCGAGCGGAATTATGATATTTATTCTAGACTGTTAAAAGATAGAATTATTTTCCTGGGAGAAGAAGTAAATGAGACGACAGCAAGTCTGATCGTAGCACAGCTTCTGTTCCTTGAGTCTGAAGATCCGGGCAAAGATATTCAGTTATATATCAACTCTCCGGGTGGAGTTGTTTCCTGTGGCCTGGCTATTTACGATACGATGCAGTACATCAAATGCGATGTTTCTACCATCTGTATCGGTATGGCAG
>CAVAFS010000068.1:0-4547 GCA_963587975.1 Bulleidia sp.
AAGTATAGGAGGTACAGTCCAATCTACATTTAAATTTTAACTTCATTTATTATAACGAAAGAGGTACGGTTCAATGAAATGATTATTCAAACTTTCATCATTTAAATTTTTGAAAACGAGGTATAGTCCAATGAAATAGTTATTTTCTTTTCATAATTTAAATTCTTGAAACGGAGTATAGACCAATGGACAGGTAAATGAATTAATTTAATCTTAGAACGATACATAGTTGGAGGTACAGTCCACCAGAGATTAAAGTAATCAGCAGTTATTTCTGATACCAGAATTGAATACATGACAGTTACCATAGTAAAAGAGGATCAAGATTCAGATGGCAACGTTCAGATATGAATCGGATCAAAAAGTCATGATTGAAGGAGATTTGAAGACGTAGCAGAAACAGCTCAAAGGAAAAAATTGAATCGAAAAATTGTATAGCGAGACATATCAAAAGAAAACGGAGGTTAATTCCATTGGAGAGTATATGTTATTAAGGCTACATTGATATCTGTAAGTAAAAGCAGTGTTGATGTAGCCTTTTCTAGTGCGCTTCTATCTGTCCCCTGTGAATCAAAGCTGTTTCGACTCAGCCAACTTCTGCTGCCCTTCCCGCTTTAAGCACTCCCCTGAACACTTCTGCCAGTTGTTTTCTATTGACACACTTCTCTCATAGGTGTAATCTAGTATTGAAAACTACATGTTGTCGTTTCGGCAGACAACAAGAAAGGCATACAACTGAAATGAGAGAGATTATCATCACCACCGAGAGTGGTTCCGATCTTCCGGAAAACCTTGTAAAAAAATACGATATAAAAGTAATTCCTATGCATATTGTCATTGACAGCACATCTTACGCAGATGGAACGATCAGCGTAGACAATATTTACGAATATTATAATGAAACAAAAAAAATCCCGACAACTTCCGCAGTAAATGTCGGCGAATACATTGATTTCTTTAACGAGATCCGTGCAGAGCATCCGGATTGTGTCATCATGCACCTGGCTTACTCTTCTCTGGCATCTTCTACTTATCAGAATGCTGAGATTGCCATCCGCGAATTTGAGGACATTTATCTGATCGATACCAGAAACGTATCCGGCGGCTGCACCGCTCATCTTGCAAAAGCATATGAGATCATTCAGGCAAAAAAAGATACTGTGACAGATTACAAAGCACTGGCCGACGAGATTGAATCCTGGAACAAAAAAGTGTTCTGTTCCTTTATTCCGGGAAACTTAGATTACCTGAAAGCCGGTGGACGTGTTTCCAATGCCGCTTACCTTGGTGCTACCCTGCTTCGTCTGAAACCACTGATCGAGATCGTGGACGGACAGCTTCTGGCTTCTAAAAAATACCGTGGATCTATCGAGAAATTTGTGGATACATATATGGAAGAATATCTGGCAAAACATGATGTTTCCAGAAAATGTCTGTATCTGATGTACTCTAAGGGTCTTTCTCAGGTGGCACTTGACCGGATGAAAGAAAATGCGATCCGATTTGGATTTGAGAGTTATGAGTATGTTATGACGGGATGTGTGATCAGCTGTCATAGTGGCCCGGGGGCGATTGGACTGGCTGGGTGCTGCGAATAGAATTCGTTCGCATGTTTTTGAAAAAAATTTAGGTTATGAAAAGAGAATCCCATATTTTTCATCATGCAGGCTAAGACGCCTCGCCTGATGAAAAATATGGGATTCTCTATTTACGTTGTGATTTTTCAAGTAACATGCGACTTCACAACGCCTTGCGTTGATGAAAAATACAGGATTTTTCTATTTACTCTTTGATTTCCAAAGCAGTTTTACATGAAGTATTTTTTCAAGTCACATGCTCTCTCACGCCACATAACAGATACGTTCTAATTTGCGTATTTTACTGCTGTGCCGTATGCGATGACTTCGGCTGCGCCCTGGATGATTGCTGATGTTGCAAAACGTACGTTTACAACTGCGTCTGCGCCAAGTCCTTCTGCCTCTGCTACCATTCTCTGAATCGCAAGGTCTCTTGCTTCGTTCATCATTTCTGTATATGCTTTCATCTCGCCGCCTACCAGGTTTTTGAAGCTTGCTCCGATGTCTCGACCGATGTTTTTGCACTGAATGGTACTTCCTTTTACCATTCCAAGCATTTCAAGTTCTTTTCCGGAAATATAATCTGTGTTTACTAATACCATAAGTTTGTTCCTCCCATTTTCACAATGATCTTTTCTTTGCTCCCCATACACAGCCAGATAAAATATATCAGCTTATCTTTTTCAAAAATGCACGCTGCATTCCTGCTACGATATGTGTATCATCCATTGTATATTAGCGTTAAATCTGTCATCTGACTCTGCATGTTGTTATTATAGCATAGGCTGCATGGGATATGTTGATTTTACTCTAAATTTAATTTATTCTTCAAAAACCAGGTGGTTGCAAAGAAGAATACGACACTGTAAATGGCATCCGTGATACACTGTTTTGCCAGAAGTCCGATATAACTAGCTGTAGCTAATCCATTGCCAGCTTCAACGCTCATTCCGGCAGATACTCCAGCCGTCTCACTTACTGCGGCGGAACTGGTGATCGTATCTATGAGATCGATATTTGTTACAGTACCGATAATTCCCATAATAATCATAATGATGATAAAAGTCAGTACACTGAAAAATACCTTGTGGCTCTTTGCAGCGGCACCGATTGCCATTGCAGTGTAAACTAACAGGACAATGCGAACAATCTGAATAATTGATGCCAAAATAGTCATGAACACGGATCCGGCACTTTCCTGGAAAAGCCGAAAGAAATCATCCAGATGAAAGGAACTCAAGTCAAAAAATATAAATCCATTACCAAGCAAACTGGTCACAAAAAGTACAAATATAGATACGACCAGAACCGCAATACTCAGTAAAATCCAGATCAGGGAACTGATGGTTTTAGATGCAACCAGCATCCAGGTTGGAACCGGAAGCGTATGCATCAGATACCCTTCCCCTTTCAACAGATTTTTGTAAAACCGCTGCAGGATCATTACAACCGTTACAATCAACAATGCCATGATCAGCAACGCATAAATCAATCCGCTGATTACAACTGCAATGGCATTTCCCTGTGTCGCCTGCCAGATGGTTCCTCTGGCAATAAATCCAACTACTGCTGCCACAACCAACACAGCCAGATATAACACACCCATAATTCTGCTGGTTGATTTTAACTCATATTTCAATAATTTTCCTAACATCTGAATACCTCCCTGAACAACTCATCTACTGATTTGTGTTCTGTCTCACGAATTTCATCGACACTGCGATGAAAAACAATGCTTCCGCGATTGATAAATACTGCCTCATCCAGCACACGCTCAATATCGGAAATCAGGTGTGTGGACATTACGACCAGCGCATCCTCTGAATAATTGCGGATGATCGTATTTAAAATATAATCTCTTGCTGCCGGGTCGACGCCTCCGATCGGCTCATCCAGAAAATAAATCTCTGCCTTTCGGCTCATAGCCAGAATCAGCTGCACTTTTTCTTTGTTACCTTTGGATAACGTTTTTAACCGGTCTTTTTCACGAAGATTTAACTGTTTGATCATTTCTTCTGCTTTTTTTCGGTCGAAATCCGCATAAGAATCATCAAACATTCCAACCAGTCCGTCTATGTTCATCCAGTCCGGCAAATAGTTCGCATCCGGCAGATAGGAAACAAATGATTTCGTTTCCGGTCCCGGTTTTAAACCGTTTAATAAAATTTCTCCGGATGTCGGCTGAAGCAGACCGTTTGCTGTCTTGATCAGTGTCGTCTTTCCACTTCCGTTTGGTCCAAGCAGACCTACGATCCTGCCGCTTTCCAGTGTCAGGTTGACATCACTTAGTGCCATTACATTTCCATAATCTTTTGTCAGATTTCTACATTCCAATTTACTGCTCATGACTCGCTCCCTCCTTCTCCTCTCGGATCAGATCTATAATCTCCTCTTTCTCAAACCCCATATTTTTCATCTGTTGTAAAAATGTCTGTATGGTTTCCCGTGCTGTCTCACGTTTCATTTCCTGTATTCTCCCTTCATCATCTGTCACAAATCTTCCGCTTGTTCTCTGAGAATAAACCAGTCCCATGCGCTCCAGCTCCACCAGTGCTTTCTGCATCGTATTCGGATTGACTTCTGCCTCACTGGCAAGATCTCGTACCGATGCAAGCTTGCTGCCTGGTGCATAATAGCCGGTTGCGATTCTGTTTTGAATAATATCGACCAACTGTAAATAGATTGATCGGTCATTTACAAAATTCCATGCCATATCATCTCACTGTCCTTTCCTTTTATTCTATGCATCTTCTGTATTATTGTACTGTTGTATTACTTGGTTAATACAATAATACTTATGACCTTTTTTGTCAATACATAAATCATATCTTAAATAAATCATAATATTTTCCACTTTGACTATATAAGCGCAATAACTGGCATAGTTTCTTTCCTGACCAACTGGATGAAGTAAATTTTATGAATACTTCTATACGATACTGTTACTTCTGTGATATGATAGCGATAGAT
>CAVAFS010000069.1:0-2692 GCA_963587975.1 Bulleidia sp.
GTGTGAAAAAACAGCAAAAAAGTAGTGATGGGTTGTGAAAAATAGACAAAAGTGGTAAAATAATTTTACAGTTCGCGAAGAATAAATGAGGACTGTAAGGAACAGATTTTTGGAGGAAATTTAATCATGAAAAAGACCGTAGGAAGACTGCTGAGTGTACTGCTGATCGCCATGCTCGCGCTGGCAGGATGTGGAACAAAAGATGCAGGAACGACGGACGGAAGTGCTGTGGCAGAGGCGTCACAGTCTTCGGTAAAATCAAAGGTGAAATTTGAAGGCATTTACACGGCCGGAGATACGATAAAGATTCAGATGGATCTGGATAAGGATGGCAACTGTGATTATGGATATACTGGAATGTATAAACTGGTTACAAATGAGAGTGGAATCCGTATTCTGAACCTGATCTATTACGGGGAAGAAAATGCAGAGAGCAGTAGTGACAGTCAGATCGCATATGATTCTTATGCATTGCAGCAGAATGATGACGGAACTTATACAAGATGCAAATACACCGATGGCGAAGAACCGGATTTCGAAAATGGGACGGTCATGACACTGAAAAGCGGTGATGACAAACTCATGACAGACACCGAATTTGATGCAGAATACGAATCAGACGGCGGAGCTTACGTACAATTGAATGCGGATGGCACATTCGTATTTGGCGTACATATGAAATATGCAGCAGATAAAAAGCAGTTTGAACTGGTCGGGGGAAGCGGATCATCTGTATATACTTATGAGACAGATGAGAATCAGGATTCTCTCGTTTTGAAAAACAGTGATGGGGATACAACAATGAGCTTGCAGCGGAAGGAGAATTGATTTATGAAAACAGAAGGAACTGGATTGAATTATCAGGAGCTGGCTGAACGCTTCTATGCGTTGGATACAGAGGTTTACGAGGCATCCGGAAGTGAATTAGGTAAAGTATTTCCGGGACCGAAGCACATTTCAGAAAAGCAGATCCTGAAAGATATCGAGAAAGAAGACTCAGAAAAACTGAAAGATGAACTCATCCTGATCGGAAATATGATCAAGATCATTGAGGAAAGAGGCGGACGTTATGAGGAGTTTTTCATCCGTTATGAGCATTTGTGTGAAGATATCATGAAAGTGCTGGAGGATGACGGTTTCCGTGATCAGATCACCAGAGATTTTACGCAGGACCGTTTTGGCCTGATGTATAAAAAAGAAACAGATCATATCATAGTCTGCATCGCCCGTGAGACTGGTGCCGGCGGACATGAGATCGGATCCAGACTGGCAGAAAAACTTGGATTTTCTTTTTACGATGATTCCGTGATGGATCTGATGATCGATGAGATGGATGAAAAAATGCCTGGTATCGGCGGCAAGGATGCGCATTATATCAAGCAGAGCCGTGTGATCAAAACCATCGCACAGGCCGGTGACTGTGTCATTGTAGGCCGCAGCTGTGGTCATGTACTGATGACAAATAACATCCCGCGTCTGAGTGTATTTATCGGTGCTCCATATGAAAATCGTGTGCGTAGAAAAATGCTGATCAATCAGCAGGAGCGCAGAGAGGCAGAAGAATTTATCCGTCGGAATGACAAACGCAGAAAAACTTCTTATGATTATTATACCGGCAAGAAATGGGGCAATCCGGCAGACTTTGACATCTGTATCAACAGCGCATGCTATGGTATCGAAGGTAGTGTGGAGCTGCTGGAGAGACTGGTAAAATATTCACTCGAACTTAAGAAATAAAGAGGGTTATCACCTTATACAAAACACCCGTTTGACATTGTGTAAGTCAACACAGTATCAAATGGGTGTTTTTATGTGGAAAAGCGCAATTTACAGTGAAGCCTGGAACCGGAATTCACCTTTATTTATAAAGAATCCATAGACGCCATGGTATTTTTCAATAACAGAAATAATACTCTGAATACCGATACCATGTCCTGGACGTCGGGAAATCGGTATTCCGTTTTCAAACTCCGGATGGCCAGAGTAGCTGTTTGCCATATTGATGCAGAGTTTATTGTTTTTTCATAAATTTTCAGGCTGAGACAGGTAACGTTTCTATATGAAAGCAGAATGCAGGAAAAATACAGTGTGATCATGAATAAATATGCTGTCCTTGATTTGCTGTTTTGACTTCTGTATAATATGTATAGCTCGTTATAGATAAACGTATTTAGCGAAATTTTTATGCGAACATTGTTAGTGAAAAAACAGAACAAGATAATAAGCGCGAAAAAAGCGTTATGAACTGGGGATATCAGAAAGGACTCATATGGAAAACGAAACACAGACACCGCACAAGCGACGGGTGCGTTATAAAGGAAAATATCCAAAAAAATTTGAAGAAAAGTACAAAGAGTTGCAGCCGGAAAAATATCAGGATACCATTGAACATGTCATCCGAAAAGGCAACACCCCGGCGGGCATGCATATCTCCATTATGGTAAAGGAGATCCTTGATTTTCTGGAGATCAAACCGGGACAGGTCGGTTTTGATGCAACCTTAGGTTATGGCGGCCACACAAAGGCTATGCTGGAGTGTCTTCAGGGAGAAGGCCATATGTATGCCACGGATGTGGATCCGGAGGAATCTGCAAAGACCAGAAAACGTCTGGCAGAGCAGGGGTTTGGCGAGGACATGCTGACGGTGAAACTGCAGAACTTCTGTACTATTGATGAGATTGCAAAGGAAGTC
>CAVAFS010000069.1:2771-5829 GCA_963587975.1 Bulleidia sp.
CGGTGTATCCTCCATGCAGATCGACAATCCGAAGCGTGGGTTTTCCTATAAAGTGGATGGACCGCTGGATCTGCGGTTGAATCAGGAAAAAGGAATCAGTGCGGCAGAACGCCTGGATAATATTTCTTTTGAAGAATTAGCCGGAATGTTGGATGAAAATTCCGATGAGCCGTATTGTGAGGAGATCGCAGAGGCCATTGTAAAGGAAATCCGCAGAGGAAACCGCATTGATACAACAACAAAACTGCGCCAGGTCATTGAGAAAACACTGGAATTTCTGCCAGAAAAAGAGCGCAAAGACACGGTGAAAAAGACTTGTCAGCGAGTGTTTCAGGCGCTTCGCATAGATGTAAACCGGGAATTTGAAGTACTGTATGAGTTTATGGAAAAACTTCCGGGGGCTTTGAAACCAGGTGGAAGAGTGGCCATCCTGACCTTCCATTCCGGAGAGGACCGCTTGGTGAAGAAAGCGTTAAAAGATGGGTATAAGACCGGCATCTATGCGGATTATGCAAAAGACGTCATTCGTCCGTCGGCACAGGAATGTGCACAGAATGGACGCGCCCGCTCTACAAAAATGCGCTGGGCGATCCGGTCAGATGTGGAGCTTTAGGTGAAAATAAAAATATGAAATGCACAGAAAAACAGATTTTTTCAGTGCGCAGTTTAGAATGAGATTTATGATAAATCTCAGGTATATGGTTAATAGGTGTATATAGTAGGTTTAGTTAGTTTAGAAAGAAGAGAAAAGCTTGAAGAAAAATAAGTATGAGATTGATATGTGCAATGGATCGATCATGGACAAACTGATTTCCTTTGCACTTCCATTGATGTTATCAGGCGTGCTGCAGCTGATGTTCAATGCGGTGGATATCATCGTTGTGGGTCGTTTCAGCGGAAGCCAGTCCCTGGCAGCGGTTGGTTCTACAACAGCACTGATCGCAGTATTTACTAATTTATTTATTGGAATTTCACTGGGGGCCAATGTGCTGGCGGCCCGCTTTTATGCGGCAGGCCGTGACAAAGAAATGTCAGAAACTGTGCATACTGCAATTATGCTGGCTCTGGTCAGCGGAATTGTGATGGCATTTGTGGGCGTGATTTTTGCAAAAGGTGCCCTGGAGCTGATGGGAACACCGGATGATGTCATTAGACTGTCCACGTTATATATGCGGATTTATTTTTGCGGAATGCCGTTTTTTATGCTGTATAACTATGGTGCGGCAATTCTGCGCGCGGTGGGAGATACAAAACGGCCATTGATGTTTTTGCTGGTTTCCGGTTGTACGAATGCAGTGTTGAATCTGCTCCTTGTGATCAAATTTGATATGGGTGTGGCAGGTGTTGGTATTGCGACAGTCATTTCCCAGATGATTTCCTGTGTGCTGGTTTTGCGGTGTCTGCATAATACGGATAGCAGTTATCGACTGTATTTTTCAAGACTGAAGATAAAAAAAGAGTACATGCTGCAGATTTTTCAGGTTGGAATCCCGGCGGGAATCCAGAGTACGGTCATCAATCTGTCAAACGTATTGCTGCAGTCCTCCGTAAACTCTTTTGGTTCTACCGCAATGGCGGGGTATACAGCTGCAAATAATCTGTTTGGATTTTTATATGTGTCCGTAAACTCAGTCACGCAGGCGTGTATGAGTTTTACCAGCCAGAATTATGGTGTGGGGAAATTGAAACGAATGGACCGGGTGCTGCGTGACTGTATCATTTTGACCGTGAGCGTGTCGTTGGTGATCGGCGTCGGTGTGTATGTGTTTGGACCTGAGATTCTGCAGATATATACGACGGATCCGGACGTAATCCAGTGCGCGATGGAGATTTTGCTGTATACAACGGTAACGTATTTTTTCTGCGGCCTGATGGATCTGTTCCCGGGTGCGCTGCGCGGTATGGGACATTCCACAGTGCCGATGATCTTGTCTGTCATCGGAACGGTAGGAACACGAATTTTCTGGATTTATGGCATTTTCCCGAACCACAGATCCTTGTCGATCCTATTTATTTCCTATCCGGCGTCATGGATTCTGACAATCATTATGCAGGTGATCTGCTTCTATTTTGTAAGACGACATGTGCATCGGACGCATCAGGATACGGAGGGCCTGGCAGATGCATAAGTTGTGAATATGATAAGAAAAGGAACATTCTCAGATTTGTGTGAGTGTTCCTTTTTTGGGAAAAAGTTACGGAATAGGGCAAAAAAGTTCGGAAAAAGGTTACAGAGGGACTTTTTTGGTATAATCTGATTTTGTTTCCACATACTAGATGTACAACAAAATTATGGAAAGTATATCAGATGTAAGAAACAGGAGGTTTTTATCATATGAAGGCAACAGGAATTGTGCGCAGAATTGATGATCTGGGGCGTGTGGTGATACCGAAGGAAATCCGTCGGACGCTGCGCATCCGTGAAGGGGATCCATTGGAGATTTTTACAGATCAGAATGGCGCGGTGGTGTTGAAAAAATATTCCCCCATCGGGGAATTGAGCACGCTTGCGGCGCAGTATGCAGAGAGTATGGCGGCTGCATCCGGAAGTCTGGTCTGCGTGACGGATCGGGATCATATCATTGCGGCAGCCGGAAATGGAAAAAAGAATTATGACGGAAAGCCGGTCAGCCGGGAGATGGAGCGGTTCATTGAATCCCGGGGCTGTCAAGTAGCAGGAGCGCAGGATGATGTGTGCCTGAAACTGACGCTGGATGATAATATGCCGTATCAGACCCAGGCGTTGGCGACGATCATCTGCGAGGGAGATGCCATTGGAGCGGTGGCGCTGTGCAGTGCGGAAACGCCGGACAATGTCGGGGAAGTGCAAGGAAAGCTGGCACAGGCGGCAGCGGTGTTTTTGGCGAAACAGGTGGAACAATAGGTAGCGTTTCGGGTAATTGTGTGGTTTTCTTGTCGGTTATGAAAAGGGACCCTGCGATTTTGTCTCGCCCGCTAACAATCGCTGGTCGAGAAAAAATAGCCAGAATCCCTTTGCTGTAGGCTGTGATAAAACCACACTGCTTACCCTTACGTCGTGTCACGCATGCATACAAGT
>CAVAFS010000070.1:0-3512 GCA_963587975.1 Bulleidia sp.
GTTTGATGTATTTCCGCATGCAGCCATAGAAAATACCATAGCAGCTGCTAAAGATACGGCAGCAAATCTTTTTAAATAATTCTTTTTCATACTTCTTTTCCCTCTTTTTCTGTCCTTATCCATGGCATGGATAAGTTTCTGATAATGTTGACTGCGAGCATCAGCAGCAGACTGATGATCACGATAAAAATAATAACGGCAAACATTTTGTCAAATGCATATGCCTTTTTGACACGGGTCATATAGACACCCAGTCCGTTGAATCCACCGAGCCATTCTGCAACAACTGCGCCAACCACAGCGTAGGAAGCAGAAATCTTTAAACCGGAGAAAAACTGGTTCAAAGCCGATGGAAATTTTAAATGCCGGAAAATCTGAAATTTCGTCGCTCCCATGGCGCGCATCAGATTAACTGCATCCTGATCCACACTTTTATATCCGTCCAGCAGGCCGACTGCAATCGGGAAAAAGGTGGTGATGACAACCAGCGCGATCTTCGGTGCCATGCCAAATCCCATCCAGAGTACCAGAACCGGTGCAATGGCAATGGTCGGGATCGTCTGCGTGATAACCATCAGCGGATAAAAGGCCCGGTTGATAGTCAGAAAACGATCCATCAGTGTGGCACTGACGAAGGCCAGCAGGATGCCGATGCAGAGACCGTAAAATGCCTCCTGCAGGGTGTACCGAGCATGCATCAGAATCAGTGGCATGTCTGAGAACAGTGCTTTTGCCACATTGACCGGTGATGGCAGCATATAAGCCGGAACCAGTCCCGAGATGCAGACAAGATACCAGGCCAGCACGATCAGGCATAAAGCGACGATTGCCGGAATCTTACTGGTGATGCTTTGTAACTTTTTTGTCAATGGTCAGTACATCTCCCTCTGGTTTAAAAGAAATTTTTACATAAGTATTCATTGCCGGGCAGCCTGCTTTTGCAGCAACCAGCTGGCAGTTTTTCACGATCTCCATCAACTCGTCATAGTCACCTTCAATGGATGTCTCACACGGTCCTACATAATAGTTCAGACCTGTGGATTTGATGTAATCAATGACTTCATCAACAATACGGATTACCTCATCTTCATCTGTGACTGTCGGTAATACCTGAATAGCTACACTTGCGTTCATTGTTTGTTCCTCCTTGAAAATAAAAACAGTACATTAAGTTACATTTGCTGATGCCATAACGGCATAACCGATGGATTTCTCGCTATGCCGAAGCAGTGTGAACTCACACATTTTGGCAATAAAAAACATCTGCCGGTTGGCAGATGCACTTAGAAGTTTCGATAGTTTTCCTACTATTATATATAACACTTCCTCCGATGGCATTGTCCAACAGGTATAAGGGTCTAAGGTTTGTCCTTACTCTCAGCGATATGCTCCCCTGGTTAATTATGAAACGGAAAATCCGTTTGTATGGCACTTTACGTGTAGAATGTTACCGCAGGAGAGTAAAATTGTCAAGATTTCTTGTAAAACAGAGGAAAAAATGATAGAGTAAATAAAATAGTGCAAACAGACACAACTGAATCACAATCTAATAGTGAAGGAGTCGTATAAGAATGAATACAAAAATAATTATTGCTACACATAAACTTTATGATATGCCACAGGATGATATTTATCTGCCGGTTCACGTTGGAAGAGAGGGAAAAGACGCCCTTCCGTATCAGCCGGACAATACCGGAGACAATATTTCAGCAAAAAATCCAAGTTACTGTGAACTGACTGGCCTGTACTGGGCATGGAAAAATCTGGCCTGTGATTATCTGGGACTGGCTCATTACCGCCGTCATTTTTCCATGAAGAGCAAATCTTTTCAGAAAAATCATGCACCGATGGAGAGTGTGCTGACAGGTGAAGAGCTGGCGCAGCTGATTCCGAAGTACAAGATCATTGTTCCAAAAAAGAGAAATTATTACATTGAGACACTGTATTCTCATTATGCGCATACACATTATGCGGAGCATCTGGATATTACCAGAGAGATCATCAGCGAGAAATATCCGGAGTATCTGGATAGCTTTGATAAAGTAATGAAACAGACCTCCGGTTATATGTTTAATATGTATATTATGGAAAAATCTCTGTCAGATGCATACTGCAGCTGGTTGTTTGACATTTTGTTTGAACTGGAAAAACGGGTGGGAGACAGAGAGTATTCCTTCTTCCAGGGCCGTTTTTACGGAAGAGTCAGTGAGATCATCTTTAATGTATGGCTTATGAATCAGAAGGAAGAGATTAAAGAGATTCCGTATATTCATATGGAAAAAATTGACTGGAAGAAAAAAGGAATGGCTTTCCTGAAAGCAAAATTTGGAAATAAGAAGTACGAGGGAAGCTTTTAAACAAATAGAGGAAGTACCCTGCTTCGCGTATGAATATCCGCTTGCTTATATATATTTTAGAAACGAGAGAGATTTATGAAACCCTTCATCTTGGTTGTTGAAAGATGGATTAAAGAATTGTGAATGAAAATGAATAAAGTAGAAGAAAAACGTATTGAATGGATTGATGTGTTAAAGAGCCTGGCTATTTGCTGTGTGGTTCTGATTCATGCGACAGAAAATGTATATACGTTTGATCTGGAAAATATGCAAACGCTGCCTGCACATACCAGAATTTTTGCGTTTGTATTGTTTTCGATTGGACGAATCGGTGTCCCGATTTTTATGATGGTTACCGGCTATCTGCTGCTGGATCGGGTATTTGATGAGAAGAAAAGTGTGCGGTTCTGGAAGCGAAATCTGCTTGGTCTGTTTGTGACCACGGAGATCTGGATCGTAATTTACAATATTTTCCTGATCCGTTTTGATGGCCGCGAGATTGACGGGATT
Organism: Bulleidia sp.; assembly: GCA_963587975.1. Lineage (GTDB taxonomy): Bacteria > Bacillota > Clostridia > Lachnospirales > Lachnospiraceae > Eubacterium_I. Next base: position 2,847 of record CAVAFS010000070.1, read on the forward strand.
GAATTTTTTGAAAATATGATATTTTTGAAATATCTGAATGTGCCGCACATGTGGTATATGCCGATGATCATGGGAGTCTATGTATTTTTGCCTTTTGTCGCAATGGCACTGCATAAAATCCGGCCGGGCCTTTTGCGTTTCCCGATGATTCTGGCCATCGCATATATTTTTGTACTTCCGGTTATTAATGTATTTGTGCAGGCAGCAGGAGAAGATCCGTTGCTGACTCTGCCGTCATTGAATTTTTCCGGTGGAATTTACGGAATTATGCTGGTTTTGGGATATCTAATAAAAAAGGGCTGCTTTAAGAAGATAAACGGTGTCGTACTGGTGGCTGCCGGAGCAGCATCTTTCCTTTGTGCGATCGCCATGCAGCTGTATGCATACGATCAGGAATATGTATATAATCTCTGGTATGACAATATATTTTTACTGATCACCGTATTCTGTCTGGTGGAATTAGCGTCCAGGCAACAGAAAGTATTGCTGCCTGGAGTATTTTGTAATCTGGCAAAATGCTCCTTTGGTATTTACCTGGTGCATTACATTGTTGTGATCGTTGCAATGGAATATCTGAAAATAGGATCTGCTTCCAAACGGATCGCTGTGATCTGGTGTCTGACATTTGCAATCAGCTGGGCGGTTGTATGGCTGGTCAGCCGGTGC
>CAVAFS010000071.1:0-4081 GCA_963587975.1 Bulleidia sp.
ACACAGTTCATCTCCGATCTGTAGATTATATACGTTTACATACGGATTGGCCAGCAAAATATCTGTCACACTCACATGATGATACTGTGAGATTTTATATAAAGTATCTCTCTCTTTTACTACATGAACCAACCCCAGACAACTGTGCATCATGCGGGATTCTCCATACTCAGATTCATAATAAGGATTCATAACTTTTCCTTTTTCTTTTAAGATATGCGCTTTTCTTAAAATTGCACCGTTTGTTTTATTGCTTTTGGCCTTTAAATAGGAATTCTTCTCAATTTGTTAAAATATTATAAAAAGATTGTATTTTGCACTTTCCTGTCGTATAATGAAGTTCGCTTGTAATCTGACAGGCGTTATACATATAATATGAAACTTCTGAAATCATTTTTCACTGATTTTCACGAAAAATCAGCGATTTCAGACAACCAATCAACATATATAAGGTGATAAAATGGATAATTTAAAATTACACAAACTTGGAATTGATATCGGATCAACTACGGTAAAGATTGCAATTTTGGATGATCAGAATACGTTAGTTTTTTCCGATTATGAGCGCCACTTCGCAAATATCCGTGAAACGCTCACCGATCTGCTTCATAAAGCATACGAAAAACTCGGACAGATTCAGCTCTGTCCTATGATCACCGGTTCCGGTGGTCTGACACTGGCCAAACACCTTTGTGTACCTTTTGTACAGGAAGTTATCGCCGTATCTACCGCTCTGCAGGACGCAGCCCCACAGACCGACGTAGCCATCGAGCTTGGTGGAGAGGACGCCAAGATCATTTATTTTGAAGGCGGCAATGTCGAGCAGCGAATGAACGGTATCTGCGCCGGCGGTACTGGTTCTTTTATCGACCAGATGGCTTCCCTGATCCAGACAGATGCCAGCGGTCTGAACGAATATGCAAAAAATTATAAAGCAATCTATCCGATTGCTGCCCGCTGTGGTGTATTTGCGAAAACAGATATTCAGCCGCTGATCAATGAAGGTGCAACCCGTGAGGATCTGTCTGCTTCTATTTTCCAGGCAGTCGTAAACCAGACCATCAGTGGTCTTGCCTGTGGTAAACCGATCCGTGGTCACGTTGCATTCCTTGGCGGCCCGCTTCATTTCTTATCCGAACTGAAAGAAGCATTTATCCGCACACTGAAACTGGATGAGGAGCACACCATCGTTCCGGAAAACTCCCATCTGTTTGCAGCCATCGGTTCTGCCTTAAATTATAAGGAAGAAAACCAGGTATCCTTAGAGGAACTGCTGAATAAATTAAAAGGTGAAATCCACATGGAATTCGAAGTAGAGCGTATGGATCCGCTGTTTGCAGATCAGGCAGCTTACGACGAATTTACCGCACGTCACAACGGCGCATGTGTGAAAAAAGGTGATATTTCTACATATAGCGGAAACTGCTATCTCGGTATCGATGCAGGTTCCACCACAACAAAAGTCGCTCTGGTTGGTGAAGACGGTACCTTACTGTACTCCTTCTACAGCAGCAATAACGGAAGCCCTCTGGCTACTTCCATCGTTGCCATCAAAGAGATCTACGAGCAGCTTCCAAAAGATGCGCACATCGTATCTTCCTGCTCCACCGGTTACGGCGAGGCACTGGTAAAAGCAGCCCTGATGCTGGATGAAGGCGAAGTAGAGACTGTTGCACACTACACCGCTGCTGCTTTCTTTGATCCGAAGGTTGACTGTATCCTCGATATCGGTGGTCAGGATATGAAATGTATCAAGATCAAAAATAACACCGTTGACAGCGTACAGTTAAATGAGGCATGTTCCTCCGGCTGCGGTTCCTTTATCGAGACTTTTGCAAAATCTCTGAACTATTCCGTACAGGATTTCGCAAAAGAAGCATTATTTGCGAAAAACCCGATCGACCTTGGAACACGTTGTACTGTATTTATGAACTCCAAAGTAAAACAGGCTCAGAAAGAGGGCGCATCCGTTGCTGATATTTCTGCAGGTCTGGCTTACTCTGTTATCAAAAACGCATTATTTAAGGTAATCAAGCTGTCCGACCCGACAGAACTTGGTCAGAACATCGTTGTTCAGGGTGGTACCTTCTACAATGACGCTGTCCTGCGAAGCTTTGAGACTATTTCCGGATGCAAAGCAATCCGCCCGGACATCGCCGGTATCATGGGTGCCTTCGGCGCCGCACTGATTGCCCGCGACCGTTACGAAGGCACACAGACAACTATGCTGTCCATCGAGCAGATCAACGATCTGAAATTCGAGACAAAGCTAGCCCGCTGTGGTGGATGTACCAACAACTGCCTGCTCACCATCAACAAATTCTCTGGAAACCGTCAGTATATTACCGGAAACAGATGTGAGAAAGGTATCGGCAAAGAGAAAAACAAAGAACAGATTCCGAACCTGTTTGAATATAAACTGCACCGTGTCTTTGATTATGAACCGCTGAGCGAGGAAGAAGCAACCCGCGGAACCCTCGGTATGCCTAGAGTCCTGAACATTTACGAAAACTATCCGTTCTGGGCGACATTTTTCAAAGCACTGAAATTCCGTCTCGTACTCTCTCCGGCTTCCACCAGAAAGATTTACGAACTTGGTATTGAGTCCATTCCGAGTGAGTCCGAGTGTTATCCGGCAAAACTTGCCCACGGACATATTACATGGCTGATCAAAGAGGGAATCACTTCCATCTTCTACCCATGTATCCCATATGAGCGGAAAGAGTTCCCGGATGCGGGCAACAACTACAACTGCCCGATTGTTACTTCTTACGCAGAAAATATCAAAAATAACGTAGATGACATTACTTCCGGAAAAGTAAAATTCTACAACCCGTTCATGTCCTTCGCAGATGAAGATACTTTAACCAAACGTCTCGAAGAAGTCATGAAAGAAGATTTTGATATTCCGGCTGCAGAAGTAAAAGCTGCTGTACATGCGGCTTGGCAGGAACTTGCAAATGCCCGTAATGATATGCGAAAAAAAGGCGAAGAGACCATCCAGTGGTTAAAAGACAACAACCGCCGCGGTATCGTCCTTGCCGGCCGTCCATATCATATTGACCCGGAGATCAACCACGGTATTCCGGAACTGATCACATCCTACGGATTTGCAGTTCTGACCGAGGATTCCATCTCCCACCTGCATCAGGTCGAGCGTCCGCTGATCGTACTTGACCAGTGGATGTACCACTCCAGACTGTATGCAGCTGCAAACTACGTAAAGACAACCGACTTTTTGGATATGATCCAGTTGAACTCCTTTGGTTGTGGACTGGATGCTGTTACCACCGATCAGGTCAGCGACATTCTGACTCACTCCGGCAAGATTTACACCTGCCTGAAGATTGATGAGGTAAACAACCTTGGTGCTGCACGTATCCGTATCCGTTCTCTTATTGCTGCCATCCGCACAAGAGAGAAGAACCCGAAAGAACGCAAGATCGTTCCGTCCAGCTATCAGCGTGCTGTCTTTACAGAGGAAATGAGAAAGACTTATACCATTCTTGCTCCGCAGATGGCTCCGATCCATTTCGAGCTGTTAGAGCCTGCATTTAAGGCTTCCGGCTACAACTTAGTCGTTCTTGGGAATGACAACAAGGCTGCTGTCGATGCAGGATTAAAATATGTAAACAACGACGCCTGCTATCCGTCCCTGATCACCGTTGGTATGTTCATGGATGCGGTAACTTCCGGCAAATATGATGTAGACCATCTGGCGATCATCATGTCACAGACCGGTGGCGGCTGCCGTGCTTCCAACTATGTTGGATTCATCCGTCGTGCACTGGAAAAAGCCGGATACCCGCAGATTCCGGTTATTTCACTGAACTTAAGCAGTCTGGAATCCAACCCTGGATTTAAACTGAATGCTTCTCTGATCCAGAAAGGTATGTACTGCCTGGTATTCGGTGATATCCTGATGCGTTGTATCTACGCAACCAGACCGTATGAAGCAGTTCCGGGTTCCACAAATGAGCTGCATAAGAAATGGGTACAGAAAATTACAGATTTCGTATCTACCGATAAACTGATCAGTCACAGAAAGTACAAACAGTACTGCCGTGAGATGGTACACGAT
>CAVAFS010000071.1:4125-5087 GCA_963587975.1 Bulleidia sp.
GTACACGATTTTGACGTACTTCCAAGACTGGATATTCAGAAACCGAAGGTAGGTATCGTAGGAGAGATTCTGGTAAAATTCATGCCGATGGCAAACAACTATCTGGCTGATCTGCTGGAGTCCGAAGGTGCTGAGGCTGTCATTCCTGATCTGCTGGACTTCTTCCTCTACTGCTTCTACAACAACAACTTCAAGACAGATGTCCTTGGATTCAAGAAATCCACCAAGACAAAATCAAATCTTGGTATCTGGGCCATTGAAAAACTGCGTGGAGTTGCACATAAAGCACTGGAAGAAAGTGAACACTTTACACCGCCGGCAAATATTTACGAAACTGCAAAAAATGCAGAGTCCATCGTATCTCACGGTAACCAGACCGGTGAAGGATGGTTCCTGACCGGTGAGATGGTTGAGCTGATCAACTCCGGTGTCAATAACATTGTATGCTGTCAGCCATTTGCCTGCCTGCCGAACCATATCGTAGGTAAGGGTGTTATCAAAGAGCTGCGTCATCAGTATCCGATGTCCAATATCGTGGCTATCGACTTTGATCCAGGTGCCAGCGAAGTAAACCAGTTGAATCGTATTAAACTGATGCTGTCTACGGCGCAGAAAAATCTGAAAAAGGCACAGAAACAGGACGCTTAAAAAGCTTCTTTGGTGAATTAAATTTTAGGTTATGAAAAAATCTCCTGTATTTTGTCTCCGCGGCTAATAATCGCTCGCTGAGAAAAAATACAGGAGATTTTTAATTTACGTATTTTATAATGCCAAAGTTTTTCAACTTACATATCGAAATCGAGAAATCCTTCTACGACCGCTAGCCGTTCGCTACCCTCGTTTTGCTTCGGTTTTTACCTCAGTCTTCCAGACTGAGATAAATGCTCCGCGTGGATGCGCAGTAATTCTCAGTGGAATTTTGTCAGCTTACGCTGACGAGAATTACGCGCCAAGTCTCACTT
>CAVAFS010000072.1:0-2472 GCA_963587975.1 Bulleidia sp.
ACAAATTAAATGATGTTCCGTCTTTCACAACTTACAAAATCAGCCACAAAACAAACTAAATAATGTTCCACTTTTCAAAACGAACCGTATCAGCCACAAACCACTTCTTTTTTTTACAAGTTTCAAAAACATTTTTGTACAAATATCAGATGAAATCCCCCAAATTTAATGATACAATAATTACGGTTAGTCAGTCTGGAATAAACCGACTGACCATATTCATGAGGAGGAAAAATTAAGATGGGAGATCAGAAACTGACAGGTCGTGTAACGATCCCGACAGATATCGATGTCGTTCCGGAGACACTGGAACTGATGAAACGCTGGGGTGCAGATGCCATTCGTGACTGCGATGGAACCGATTACCCGGAAGGATTAAAAGACGTAGATGCAAAGGTGTATTCTACTTATTATACAACGAGAAAGGATAACGAGTGGGCCAAAGCAAACCCGGATGAGATCCAGCAGTGCTATATCATGACAAAATTTTATACTGCCGAATCTGACAAATTATCCATTCATCTGATGACCGGTATTTACCCGGAAATGCTGAAAGTAAACAGCCACGATGACATTCGCCGCTGGTGGGAAGTCATTGACCGTACTACAGGTGAAGTAGTAAGCTGTGACAACTGGTCTTATTCTGAAGAAACCGGAGATGTGACTATTGATCCGGCCACACCATTCCATGATTATACCGTAAGTTTTCTGGCTTACATTATGTGGGACCCGGTTCATATGTACAATGCCGTTGTCAATGACTGGAAAGACGTAGAGCATCAGATCACATTTGATGTGCGTCAGCCAAAGACACATAAATTCAGTATGGAACGTCTGCGGAAATTCTGTAAGGAAAATCCGCATGTCAATGTCATCCGTTATACTACATTTTTTCACCAGTTTACATTGGTTTTTGATGAGCTTGCACGGGAAAAATATGTTGACTGGTACGGATATTCAGCCAGCGTAAGTCCATACATTTTAGATCAGTTTGAAAAAAAAGTAGGTTACAAATTCCGTCCGGAATATATCATTGATCAGGGATATTTTAACAACCAGTATCGTATCCCGTCCAAAGAATTCAAGGACTTCCAGGCATTTCAGCGCAGAGAAGTTGCAAAACTTGCAAAAGAAATGGTAGACATTACCCATGAGGAAGGCAAGGAAGCCATGATGTTCCTTGGAGATCACTGGATCGGAACAGAGCCATTTATGGACGAGTTCAAAACAATCGGTCTGGACGCGCTGGTTGGAAGTGTCGGAAACGGTTCTACCCTGCGTCTGATCAGCGATGTGGAAGGTGTAAAATACAGAGAAGGCAGATTTTTACCGTATTTCTTCCCGGATACCTTCCATGAGGGCGGTGACCCGGTAAAAGAAGCAAAAGAAAACTGGGTAACAGCCAGAAGGGCAATCCTGCGCAAACCAATCGACCGTATCGGATACGGCGGATATCTGAAACTTGCCTGCGAGTTCCCGGATTTTATCGACTATATCGAGAGTGTATGCGACGAGTTCCGTCTGTTGTATGAAAATGCAAAAGGAACCACACCGTATTGTGTAAAAACCGTTGCAGTTTTAAACAGCTGGGGCAAGATGCGTTCCTGGGGCTGCCATATGGTTCATCATGCACTGTACCAGAAACAGAACTACAGTTATGCAGGGGTTATCGAGGCATTGAGTGGAGCACCGTATGATGTAAAATTCATCAGTTTTGACGATATCCGTGCAAATGCAGATTTGCTGAATGATATTGACGTTATCATCAATGTAGGTGATGGCGATACCGCACACACCGGTGGTTACGAATGGGAAGATCCGCAGATCGTAGAAGTCATTCAGAAGTTCGTATACAACGGCGGTGGATTTATCGGAGTTGGTGAGCCAACCGGACATCAGCATCAGGGCAGATACATTCAGCTTGGCAATGTGATCGGTGTGGAAAAAGAGACCGGATTTACTTTAAATTATGATAAATACAACTGGGAAAATCATCCAGATCACTTCATTTTAGAGGACTGCACAAAAGAGGTGGACTTCGGAGAAGGCAAAAAGAGTATGTTTGCCCGGCAGGATACGGAGATTCTGGTTCAGCGTGACAAAGAGGTTCAGATGGCAGTGCATGAGTTTGGAAAAGGACGTTCCGTATACATCAGTGGTTTGCCGTATTCCTTCGAAAATGCACGAATCCTGCACCGCAGCATTATGTACAGCTGTCATGATGAAGCAAACTTAAGAAAATGGTATTCTGAGAATTTTAATGTGGATGTACATGCGTATGTGGCAAATGGCAAGTATTGCGTCGTTAATAATACTTACGAGCCGCAGGATACCGTTGTTTACCGCGGAGACGGAAGCAGCTTTGAACTGCACCTTGATGCAAACGAGATTAAGTGGTACGAGATATAAAATCTCATTTGTTTTGTTACAACTTTAGTTGGAACAGGATGATGAAAAGATGTCTGTTTTTGA
>CAVAFS010000073.1:0-3761 GCA_963587975.1 Bulleidia sp.
GTATAAATAATTAATAAGGGGTATAATTGAAAAGAATATTGAAGGGAAGATTCTTTTCAATTTGAATTATATAGCATTTGACCAGAAATTGCAAATAATTTAACAAACTTTTTTTGCGAAATTCAATTAAATTTCAGGCAAATTTTTCCATGCATAGAAATTGCGAAAGTTAACATACTATACCTGTAAAAACGAAACAGGAGGAATCATAAAATGGCTAAAAATTATATGTCTGAAAATGATTACAAAAATGCTGACTACACAAATGGATATGCAAAAAATGCGACAGATAAGGGACAGAACAAGTCTCAGAATAAATCCCAAAACAAGAACAGTACCAATTCTGAGAACTGCGGTAAGAACGCTTCCAATGCGGATAAAAACTGCCGTTAGTGCAAGACAAGGTACAAACTGCCGGCGAAGGCATATGTTATTATAGCCGAAGGCGGTAAGTGAGCAGAAAAAGGGGTGGACTGCGTGGCGGTCTGCTCCTTTTTTATTAAAAAGATTGGGGAAACAGAATATGGGATTGTGTCTGATCAGCACAAAGGAGATTGGGGAATACCGGCGCAGGTGGAATGCCATGGTGGTTGATCTGCGGGATCCAAATGATTACTGGCAGTGGCATATTCCGGGAGCACAGAACGTACCGGTGGAGGAACTGGAATCGTTTATGGAGAAAATGTCCAAAAACAGACTGCTGATTTTTTACTGTCAGTATGGTAATACAAGTATTCAGGAAGGCTGCAGATATGTGAAGCGGGGGTACCGCATCTGCTCCGTTGCGGGTGGAATTGATGCATATCGGAGCTGACGGAAGCTGAGCAATCTGAAATGCTACGTGATTTTATCCAAGGAAAGCTATCAGATTCTCCGCAGAATCATGATTGACAGTATAAATAAGAAACGATTATAATGATTACAAATAACGAAAGATAGCAGGAGAGAAAAGATGGAGTTACAGCAATTTATTTCTCCCTGTCATTTTGGTATGGAGGCAATTTTAAAACGGGAAATTTATGATCTCGGTTACGATATTGTCAAAGTAGAAGATGGCAGGGTTACATATGAAGGTGATATGGAGACAATCTGTCGTGCAAATATTCATTTGCGGACAACGGAGCGTGTGCTTTTGAAAGTCGGAGAGTTTCATGCGGAGACATTTGATGAATTATTTGAGGCAGTAAAAGCAATTCCGTGGGAGAATTATCTGCCGGTGGATGCGAAATTCTGGGTGACCAAGGCATCTTCCGTGAAAAGTAAACTGTTTAGTCCATCTGATATTCAGTCTATTGTAAAAAAAGCGATTGTTGAGCGGATGAAGCTGCATTACGGTGTGAGCTGGTTTGAGGAGACAGGTTCTTCCTATCCGCTGCGTGTATTTTTAAATAAAGATGAGGTGACCATCGGTATCGATTCTTCCGGAGAGTCACTGCACAAACGTGGGTATCGTGTGCTGAGCAGCAAGGCACCGATCACGGAGACACTGGCAGCAGCTATGATCATGCTGACACCGTGGAAGGCAGACCGTATTCTGGTGGATCCGTTTTGCGGAAGTGGAACCATTCCGATTGAGGCGGCCATGATTGCAGCCAATATCGCACCGGGCATGTCACGTACATTTTTGGCACAGACATGGAATAATTTGATTCCGATGCAGCTTTGGAACGACAGTTTTGAAGAGGCAAAGGAACTGGTAAACACAGATATTGAGACAAATATTCAAGGCTACGATATCGATGGAGAGATTATCCGCGCGGCCAGAGACAATGCGAAACGTGCAGGGGTGGAGCATCTGATTCATTTTCAGCAGCGTCCGGTAAGCGAACTGAAAAATCCGAAGAAATACGGATTCGTTATTACCAACCCGCCTTATGGTGAGCGTCTGGAGGAAAAAGCAGCACTGCCGAAGCTGTATCATGAAATCGGTGAAGCATTTGCTGGGCTGGACAGCTGGTCAGAGTATCTGATTACTTCTTATGAAGATACTGAGCGCTGCATCGGAAAAAAAGCGGACAAGAAACGTAAGATCTACAATGGTATGCTGCGGACGAATCTGTATCAGTATATCGGACCGAAACCGCCAAAGAGAAAACGTCCGGAAGCATAGAAAATAAATGTTTTTTGTGTATATGGAAATATAAGGACACAGGCTGGATACCTGCGTTATGACAGAAAAGAAGGACAGGCAGAATGAAACAGAGAATTATATTTGCAACAGGAAATAAAAATAAAATGCGGGAGATTCATGAAATTCTGGGTGATCTGGGATGGGAGATTCTTTCTATGAAGGAAGCCGGAATTGATGTGGATATCGTGGAAGATGGAACAACTTTTGAGGAAAATGCGCTGATCAAGGCCAAAGCTGTGGCTGCGCAGTGCAATGACATTGTGCTGGCGGATGACTCTGGACTGGAAATTGACTATCTGAATAAGGAGCCGGGGATCTATTCCGCACGTTATGTGGGAGAAGATACTTCTTATGATATTAAAAACCAGATGTTGCTGGATCGCCTGCAGGGCGTACCAAAGGAAAAACGTACGGCGCGGTTTGTATGTGCCATTGCGGCAGTTGTACCGGGGCATGAGCCGATCGTAGTGCGTGGAACCATTGAAGGTTATATCGGTGACAAGCCGGCGGGAGAGAATGGATTTGGCTATGATCCGATTTTCTATGTACCGGATCTGGATTGTTCTACCGCAGAACTATCTCCGGAGGATAAAAATGCAAGAAGTCATCGTGGAAATGCGCTTCGGGCGATGCGTGAGGAATTAAAGCAGTATATCAAATAAAAATGATCTCTATTTTTAGGGTGAGAATAACAAGGATATATAGGTAGAGTTTCGAATTGTTAAGTTGAAAAATTGGTTGAACTCAGATCAGCCAATTGTTGTAGAATGGAGCACAATATGAAAGTTTTGATCGTGAGTGATACACATGGAAGACATGCAGGAATTGAGGAGGCTATTGAGCGGGAATATCCGTTTCAGAAGCTGATTCACCTGGGAGATGCGGAAGGATACGAAGATTATATTGCGGATCTGGCGGAATGTCCGATCGAGATCGTTTCCGGAAATAATGATTTCTTTTCGGATCTTCCGGATGAGAAAATCGTGTTTATCGATGATTTCCGTGTGCTGATCACTCATGGTCATATGTATGGTGTGTCTATGGGATATCAGCGGATTCGGGAAGAGGGACTTTCCCGGGGCGTGGATGCGGTTATGTTTGGTCATACCCATCGTCCACTTTTGGAGGAAGATGATGATATCGTATTGCTGAATCCGGGCAGTTTATCTTATCCTCGTCAGAAAGGACGTCAGCGTTCTTATATTGTGATGGAAAAAGAAAAAGGGAAAAAGCCTACATTTGAAATTCGTTATCTGGATGAGTGAGGAATTATATCAGATGAGAGATGACGCTCACTTCTATAGGTGGTGAGTAACAATGCCAATAGTATTTTTAAATTATATGTTTAAACCTATTTAAAAATAGGATAAACTAACTCGAATTCTGCAGAAACTTTTTTGAAAATATTTGTATATTCAGGTATATGAAAAGTCTGCAAAGCCGCATAAATAAAGGGGTTGCAGGTGCTCGAAAAGTTTTTTGAAAAAGTTTAAAAAAATTGTTGACAAAATGCGAGGCTTGCCATATAATAATTCTTGCATCGCGGGTAAGACAACAGCGGTGCGACAGAAAAATACGGGGTGTGGCTCAGCTTGGCTAGAGCGCCTGGTTTGGGACCAGGAGGTCGCAG
>CAVAFS010000074.1:0-2279 GCA_963587975.1 Bulleidia sp.
CTGTGGAAGTTCATACAGCCAGTCTGCTTTTGCTTCTACCATGTTTTTGTAAAGTTTCTCTTTGTCAAATGCAAGACTTACATGGCTGTCCTCTGTCAGATCCTCAAGATCATTCGGAGTAACAAGGCTCTCATCGATTCCATCAAGGAAACCAACCATAGCCATAACTTCAATTTCAAAACACTCTGCCAGTTCTTTAACAGTTCCTTCTACTACCTCATCCGGATTGGAGAGAAGTTTCTCGTATACGCTTTTCTCAATTGCAAAGTAACGGCTCCAGAAATTCTGAAGCTGACCTCTGTCTGCTTTTTCATTAAAGGCAACTGCCTGCCAATCCTGTAATAATCCCATTATTTTTACCACCTTTTATTTTTTATTCATCATTGCGCTTTATCGCATGTTTTAGTATACCTCATATACGCTATGTTTGTAAACTCTATTTTTTACGAATAAAGGTACCTTTTCTTTGAATAAAACATATTTTTCCGTCCATACTTACAGTAAGACGGCAGATATCCTGATTACCCCCATACAACTGCCGTCCGGGCCGGAATTCCGGCACAAAAGACAAGTTTTTTAACTTATCCTCCCCTATTTATGACGGGAAAGCTCTCACTTTCCTAATGGAAAGATGCCGTCACGGCTTGTATAAACTGTGGCGGCATCTCTTTTTCCAATATTGTCATTCAGGAATATTCTCAGTATCCTTATTACTCACCATCTACAATGGCAGGAATTCTCTCTTCTGATATAATTACTTTCTGTATGCAAGTGCATTCCAGCGCAGCTCATTTTTCAGCTGACGGATGTTTGTATCTTTGTCAATATAGACAGCTTCGATACCCATTGCATCAGCCCAATCGCCCATCTGCTCTGCTGTCAGGTCATAGGAGAATGCGGTATGGTGTGCACCACCTGCAAGGATCCAGGCTTCGGCCCCTGTGATCAGGTTCGGCTGCGGTGTCCAGAATGCAGTAGCAACCGGAAGCTTCGGCATCGGTTTCTCTGTCTTTTTGCAATCAACGTCGTTGATGATCAGGCGGAAGCGGTCACCAAGGTCGATCAGGGAAGTTGCGATGGCCGGGCCTGTCTTTGCGGTAAATACCAGACGGGCCGGATCTTCTCTGTCACCCATGGACAGCGGCTGCTCTTTAATGCTGATCGGGCCGTCTGCGATACTTGGGCAAACCTCCAGCATATGAGCCTCCAGAACACCTTCTTTGCCCGGAACCAGATTGTATGTATAATCCTCCATGAAGGAAGTTCCTTTTGCATCTTTCATGCCCTGAGTCATGATCTTCATGACACGTACCATGGCAGCTGTCTTCCAGTCACCCTCGCCACCAAAACCATATCCTTTTTCCATCAGACGCTGGATAGCCAGTCCCGGAAGCTGCTGCAGTGCCCCCAGATCTCCGAAGTGAGTAACGATGGCCTGATAGTTTTTCTCCTCCAGGAAACGCTCAAATCCGATTTCAATGCCTGCCTGAACAGCCACATGTTTGCGGAATTCTTTCTCATCTCTGCCCTCTAACAGAATCTGGTATTTGCTGTAATACTCTTCTACTAATGTATCGATATCTGCCTGGGGAACAGCGGCAACAGCCTCTGCGATCTCATTTACCGGATAAGCGTCTACTTCCCAGCCGAATTTGATCTGTGCTTCTACTTTGTCGCCCTCGGTAACAGCTACGTTTCTCATATTGTCTGCAATTCTCATAACGCGGACATGACTACTTTCTACCACACCAACTGCAGTACGCATCCAGGAACCGATTTTTTTCTGAACGGCTTCATCTTCCCAGTAACCAACTACGATCTTGCGTTCCATGCCAAGACGGCTGAAAATGTGACCATACTCACGATCTCCATGCGCAGACTGATTCTCGTTCATGAAATCCATGTCGATGCTGTCATATGGGATCTCACGGTTGAACTGTGTATGCAGATGAAGCAGCGGTTTTCTGTACTCCTGCAAACCGAGGATCCATGATTTTGCCGGTGAAAAAGTGTGCATCCATGTGATGACCCCCGCACAGTTCTCATCATTATTTGCCTCGTTGAAAGTCTGACGGATCAGTGCATTTGTGATCAATGTTGGTTTCCAGACTACTTCATATGGAAGATTTCCAGATGCATTTAATGCGTTTACAATAATTTTAGCATGCTCTGCCACATGTGCCAGACACTCGTCTCCGTATAAATCCTGTGAACCTGTGCAAAACCAGAATTTGTAATTTTTCTGCTGAATCATTGTATATTTCCTCCTCATGCAAATG
>CAVAFS010000075.1:0-3815 GCA_963587975.1 Bulleidia sp.
GTTTCCATACCGCGCGGAAATACGCAGCATGTTACACATACAGGCTACGGAACCTGCTGCCGCTCCCATCCAGAGAATATCATGGTTTCCCCACTGAATATCTACGGAATGATGCTTCATCAGGTCGTCCATGATCAGATGCGGATACGGTCCTCTGTCAAAAATATCACCAACTACATGCAGATGATCCACGGTAAACCGACGGATCAGGTAACAGAAATCTGCGATCAGCTGGGCGGCTCTTCCAGTATGGATAACAGAATTGATGATTTCATTATAATAGGCTTCCTGATCTGCTACGTCCGGTCTGCCGGTCATCAGCTCCTCGATAATATATGCGAAATCCTTCGGTAATGATTTGCGCACTTTGGAACGGGTATATTTGGATGACGCATTTTTACATACACGGATCAGACGAAAAATCGTCACTTTATACCAGTCTTCCAGATTTTCCCGTGCTGTCAGTTTACCCTCGATCTGTTTGATCTTCAGCTCCGGATAATAGATCAGTGTCGCCAGTGTACGCTTCTCTGGAATTCCCAGAGAACTTCCAAACTCATCTTCAATTTTTCGCTGTACGGCACCGGAACCGTTGCACATCACATGGCGGAACTGCTCATACTCCCCATGAACATCCGTGATGAAGTGCTCGGTTGCCTTTGGCAGACTCAAAATTGCCTTCAGGTTGACGATTTCTGTCGCCGCAGCCGCAATGTTCGGATATTGTGTTGCCAGTACTTTCAGATACTTGATATCTGCATTTTCCATGTCTGGTAATCCCCCTTATATTATGATACTTCTGGTCATATTTATTATATTTATCTGATTCTTTTCTGCAAATTGCAAGCTATTTTTCGCTTATGATGCGCTTTTGATCACATCTGCCATTCCGTAAAATCCAGCCGGTTTTCCTGCCAGGTATTTTGCAGCCTCAATGGCTCCCTTACCAAAGATGGCTTTGGAATATGCAGTGTGTTTGAATGTGATGACTTCATCCGTTCCTGCAAAAATCACCTCATGCTCACCGACGATATTTCCACCGCGAACGGCCTGAATGCCGATCTCATATTTATCACGTTTTTTACGCTCCTGAGAACGGTCGTATTTGTAAGAATATGCCTCGTCTAATGCCTCGTTCATGGAATCTGCCAGTGCAATGGCTGTTCCGCTCGGCGCATCCAGTTTCTGGTTGTGATGTTTCTCCACGATCTCCATGTCAAATCCGGCCGGTGCCAGTACCTTTGCTGCAGTCTGAAGAAGCTCCATCAAAGTATTTACACCAAGAGACATGTTCGCTGATTTTAATACCGCTACTTTCTCACTGGATGTTTTTAACAATGCATCCTGCTCTGCAGAAAGTCCTGTGGTACATACAACCACCGGGATCTGACGCTCCACACTGTATGCCATCAGTGCGTCAATGCAGCTGACATGTGAAAAATCGATGATTGCCTCAGCTTCCACGTCACAGTCCGCAATATTTGCAAATACCGGATAACCGTAATGCTGCTCTGTATTGATATCAATACCTGCTACGATCTCAATCTCCGGGTCTTTCTCACACAGATCACTGATCACATGTCCCATATGTCCGTTGCATCCATTCATAATTACTTTTGTCATATTCTAACTTCCTCCGTAAATTTCACACTTACTATCTAAACTTACTATTTAACTATAATACCCCCGCACATCATGCGGGGGCAATAGTTTTTCTTGTTTTTTATTATATTCACCGCTATTTATTGCATAATCGTTCTTTTTTGTTCGATTTCAAATATAATGTCGGCTTATTTCATTAATCCGTATTTTACCATTTCCTGGCGGAGAAGCTCTTTGTGTGCATCTTCCATCTCACACAGTGGCGCTCTCAGCGGACCTGCTTCCCATCCGAGCATGTTCATAGCTGTTTTTACCGGGATCGGATTTACTTCACAGAATAATGCGTTGATCAGCGGAATAGCATCCAGTTGTAATTTTGCTGCTTTTTTGTAATCACCCTCAAGGAACTCCATAACAATGTCATGTGTCTGACGCGGTGCGATATTGGATAATACGGAGATAACGCCGACTCCGCCAATGGATAACAGCGGCACTACCTGATCATCATTTCCGGAATACAGCTCCAGTTTGCCATCACACAGGTTCATTGTCTTTGCTGCGTGGGACAGATCTCCGGTTGCATCTTTCAGACCTACGATATTATCTACATTTTTTACCAGATGTGCGATGGTCTCCGGATTCAGTCCACATCCTGTTCTGGATGGTACATTGTACATGATCACCGGTACTTTAACGGAATTTGCAACGCTGGTGTAATGTGCGATAAGACCTTTCTGTGTTGCTTTGTTGTAGTAAGGTGTTACGATCAGAACCGCATCTACACCGTCTTTGTCAGCTTCCTGTGAAAGCTCGATAGCTGTCTGTGTGCTGTTGGAACCAGTTCCTGCGATAACCGGAACACGGTGTTTTGTAAACTCAACTGCTGCTTTTACAACTTTTTTATGTTCTTCCTCAGATAATGTTGCACTCTCGCCTGTAGTACCTGCAATAACGATGGCATCTGTACCGTTATCGATCTGATAATTAATGTTTCTCTCCAGCAGATCGTAATCTACTTCTAAGTTCTCCTTCATTGGTGTTACAATTGCTACACCTGCTCCTCTGAAAATTGGCATTTCATAATCCTCCTATTTAATACTTCAACAAACGAAACGAATACCTGCTTTTCGCTGAATAGTCTCCGAAAAAAATGAACCAGCCGCTCGCTGGTTCATCAAAAATAATCCTTATCAATATGAATAAGAGTAAATCATTTCTATTCCAGTGATAGCGCACCATCGTTTCCGATGACAGTTACAATGCTCTTTACATTGCACCCAAGCAATATACATCCGCTCCTGTATATCCTTTCGGCGTGTCTTCCTTTCCTCTGCCCTCATCTGCGATCCGGTGCATACGACAGATTACTCTTAATCCACGCAACCTCTATCTTCTATTGTCTTATCGGTGCTCAATATATCACTTTAAACGAGAAATGTCAACCTTTATGACTCTTTTTTTATACAGATTTCGTATACATCATCTGCCTGCGCCAGAATTCCATCGCTGATCACCTGTCCTGTCATGATCATGTGCATGTCATCTGACTTCAGTTCCATCAGGTGAAGGATTTCCTCCTCCGGTACAATCTTCTCATCCAGAAGTCCCAACACTTCATCCAGGATCAGAATATCACACTCGCCTGTCTGCAACACCTTTCTTGCATAATTAATGCCGTTTTTCATGTTCATCTGTTCTTCTAACTGCTCTTCTTCCGGCAGTTCATGATAATATTTCTCTGATTTCTGAAAACGGAACAGACGAATTTCCGGTTCAAGGCGTCCAAGGAAACTGATCTCATCCTCATCTTTGCGTTTTAAAAACTGGATGACAATGACAGATTCTCCCTTACTTGCCTCGTGAATGGCATATCCGAGAGCTGCGGAAGTTTTTCCCTTTCCCTCTCCGTAATATACCTGTATTTTTCCTGTACTCATGGTCTCCTCCTTTGAAGTCACACACCTTTTTACAGGCATGCGGACTTACCGTTCCACTTCATATGTGTCTCATTTTTGTTTTTCACATAATAACGAATCGAAATCTAAGATAGCACATTTGTTAGAAAAATGCAACCAGCGCGCTGTTCCTGCCCTTAATCCTGTTCCAGAAGATCCACTTTGCTGACAGAAACTTCATAAGCGATCCGGTGCTCCACTTCCTCTTCACTGATGCGTTTCACATACTCCCTGCTCTGTACACGTCCGACGATCTGA
>CAVAFS010000076.1:0-2611 GCA_963587975.1 Bulleidia sp.
TCTCCGGAAAGGAGCGGTTTTAAAAGTGCGGTTCCTGCATTCATGGCACGGGCTGCAACCAGCACTTCTGGAACAAATACTTCATCGTTTTTGAACTTCTCACCAATGATATTCATTCCTGCAAGAAGACCGTCTTTTAAAATAGTTGCTGCATCCATTCCTTCATCGATGGCCTGCTGCACCAATCTGGTAACGTCCTTTCTCTTACCTTTCTGTAAAGCTTCTGAAATCTCATTAATAACTGACATGTTTGTCCTCCTTCTCATCGCACTGACGGATGTAACCTCCAAAATATCCTGAGTCTTGCATTTTTTACCATATCCCCTGCAAATGTATCCGACAGGTAACCATTTGTTCTGGTTTCAGTATAAACAGCTTTGCTCACACCGTAAATTCCCATCTGGTTATAAGCTTATTCTTTTTTTGTTTCTCTGTTTTCTTACTGATACAAGTATATAAATTGATGCAGCAAATGTAAAATTACTTTTCAAAGTAATATCATGCAATTTAGTTATGCAAGTTCCATGCGCTCATTATCCAACCCGGATACTAACATAATCCCTTTCATGGAACAAAAAAATTTCACTTTATAGGTACTGCTCACTTTCTCCGTATTATATTGAAAAAAAACTGGAAGTTTTCTGAAAAAAGTGTATACTGGTAAAAAGGCGTTTGCCTAAAATCTACTTTAAAAACAGTAGATCAGTATTTGTATTTTATTTATAAGGATAGGGAGGAAATGACCGGCCGCCGGTCAATACTGATACTATGAGATCATTAAATCTGACATTACTTACTGATTTATATGAGATAACCATGATGCAGGGTTATTTCAAAGCACAGAACCAGGACGTGGTTGTCTTTGATGCTTTTTACCGTGAAAATCCATGCGGAGGCGGTTATGCCATCGCCTGTGGACTGGAGCAGGTAATTGACTACATCAAAAATCTTCAGTTCTCTGCTGACGATATCCGTTATCTCCAGAGCCTGAACATGTTTGACGAGGATTTCTTAAAATACCTCAGCACTTTTCGTTTCTCCGGAAGCATTTACGCAATCCCGGAAGGAACCGTCATCTTCCCGCGTGAGCCGTTCATCAAAGTAGTGGCTCCGATCATGGAAGCACAGCTGGTAGAGACAGCGATTTTAAATATCATGAACCATCAGAGTCTGATTGCCACAAAAGCAGCCCGCGTCTGCTATGCAGCGCAGAATGACGGCGTCATGGAATTCGGACTTCGCCGTGCACAGGGACCGGACTCCGGTATCTACGGTGCCCGCGCTGCTGTCATCGGTGGATGCTGTGGAACTTCCAACGTACTTGCCGGACAGATTTTCAACATTCCGGTAAAAGGAACCCACGCACACAGCTGGATCATGAGTTTTCCGGATGAGTACACTGCATTTAAAACATACGCAGAATTATATCCAAATGCCTGCATTTTGCTGGTAGACACTTATGACACATTAAAATCTGGTATTCCAAACGCTATCCGCGTATTCCAGGAAATGAAAGATGCCGGTGTGGAACTTCATAATTATGGTATCCGTATGGACAGTGGTGACCTTGCTTACCTGTCCAAAAAAGTTCGTAAAATGCTGGATGCAGCCGGATTCCCGGATGCGATCATCTCCGCTTCCAACGACCTTGACGAGTACCTGATCGAGACACTGAAAATTCAGGGTGCAAAAATCACTTCCTGGGGGGTCGGCACAAGCCTGATCACATCCAGAGACTGCCCGGCTTTCGGCGGTGTATACAAACTGGCTGCGATCCGTAATGAGGACGGCAACTTCACACCGAAGATCAAACTTTCCGAAAATACTGAGAAAGTGACCAATCCGGGAAACAAAGAAATTTATCGTATTTATGATAAAGAAACCGGAAAAATCCGTGCGGATCTGATCTGTCTGGAAGATGAGACATTCGATGAAAATGAAGATATGGTACTCTTCGATCCGAATGAGACATGGAAACGTACAAGACTGGCCGGCGGCACTTATACTATGAGAAAACTGCTGGTTCCAATCTTCGAAGAAGGCAAATGCGTGTATACTTCTCCGAGTGTTATGGAGATTCAGGAAATCTGTACACAGGAAAAAGCTACACTCTGGGATGAGAATATGCGTTTTGTAAATCCGTCTAAAGTGTATGTGGATCTTTCAGATAAGCTGTATAATATGAAACAGAAGGTGTTCAATGAATTAAGTGCGGCGAAATACCATGTTTAGGGTGGCTTAAAATTTATGGCTATACGGTAGTATTATGAAAGCGGACTCAGCCAAATTTGTCCCGGCAGCTAACAATCGCTTGCCAGGAAAAATTTGCTCTGAGCCCGCTATTTACGTATATATTGCCCAAAATGTACAGAGCAATCACTTGCCAGGAAAAATTTCAGGATTTCTTAATTTACTCTGTGAAATTAGTAAATTTTTGCGCCACCCTGCACTTCGTGCCACGCATACATATAAATCATTAAAACAATAAGGATTATGTTGCATGCACAGATTAGGAATAGCACGTATGATGTGTGTTACTATGTACATGGTTGCTGTTTTTATAACGTAAATAAAAATCAGAGAAAATTTCCTCGACGAGCGGTTCAGAGAA
>CAVAFS010000077.1:0-13816 GCA_963587975.1 Bulleidia sp.
ATCCAAGGCCGCGCGGATCATCTTGGACGGTGCCGCCATCTCCTGTGCCGCGATCTGTTCTGCCACAGTCAGAAGTTTCTCCTCCACCAGATTTTTCTGAATTTCCATAGACGGATACTCCCGCTTTAACACACGCAGATCCAGTTCCCGATGCGAGACGATATGCTGATCCAGATCAAATTTAAACTGCAGCTGATAGACACGTAGTAAAATCAAAAACGTTACACTGCAACTATAATCCAGCAGCAAAATTGGGATCTTATCCTCCGGCAGTTCATAAATTTTCTGCAAAATTTCTGAAAGTCCGTCCATCTCTCCGGTGGTGATCATATGAAACAGTGTCTCAATCTCCTCATATGGCATATGGATATTGATTTCATCTGTCCGGATCGGATTTGCCTCAGAATGCTCATCGATATTTGCTCTCTGCATAAAAATCCGGCGGATACAGTCATTTCTGGCCTGAAACATTTCCCGGATTCCATGATGCATATGGCTGATGCCACATACAAGCTGGATTCCCTGCTGCCGTTTCTCCTCCGCAAGCTGTCTGGTCTCCTGGCGAATCATCTCCTCATCTGTCCTGTCAATGTGATACACGAAAAAATACAGACTCTCATCGGATAAAAAGTCTTCCACTGAACCAAAATCCGTAAATTTTTCCTCGCTGTCCTGAATCAGCTTACCGATTTCTGACATGTAATCCCCATGCAGATACGCCTGATCAAAATCGACCTTTACCAACAGAAAATCTGTGTCAAACACATCCATTGTATGATGCTTCTGCAGTGTCTGGTACAATTTTTCATCGAACACATTGTCTTCTACCAGAGATAAGAAAAAGCGGTTTTTTAATTCTGTATAGCTGTTCTGCAAAAGCAGCGCCATATCGTCTGCCTGCTGCTTCTGGGATTTCTTTTCCGCCAGCTTTGCATGCATTGCATCCAGCATCTGCTGAAAGTCATCTTTTTTGATTGGTTTAAGCAGATAATCACTGACACCAATTTTTACCGCACTCTGAGCAAAAGCAAAATCCCCGTATCCTGACAAAATGACAATTTCACTTTCCGGTAACAGTTTCTTCGCTTTTGTGGCAAAATCCAGTCCATTCATCTGCGGCATTTTGATATCCGTGATCATCAGATCCGGCTGCAATTCCGGCAATGCTTCCAGCGCTTTCTGTGGATTTTGAAACACACCAACTACCTGAAATCCGGATTTTTCCAGGTCAAAAACCTTCTGTATTCCCCTTGTTACAATTTCTTCATCATCCAGTAGTAATAATCGATACATAACTTCCCCTGCATACAGACAATTCAGAGCCAGACGCAAACTGCTCCGGCTCTGAACTTTTACATATATTTTTTCTTTGCTTTATTTAATTGTGTCAGAAACCATACGATTCCTACCACAAATACTGCGATTCCAATGGCTTTTGCAATCTGTGTTTTCAAAAATGCCTCCACTGCCAGTTCATATAACCCATAACCGGCGCAGATAAATCCAAAAATCATGGTCTTTGGTGCCATCCGTTCACAGAATTCTTTCGGCTGACGGATCCGCACCAGATCCTGCTGTGACACAAGCCACTGCGGCACCTGATGATCCTGTCTCATTTTCCGTGCAGTCGTAATGGAATAAATGCCATACACGATCAGAATAAAATCAAATATGGTCATAATTCCGGTATTCCCCATAGCTGCTGCTACCATGCTGTATTATTCTCCTATCTTAAGAAACTCTTTTACCACCTTCGGCATTTCCGCAACTTCGCATACGGTCTTGTGAAGTACTTCTGCGCTGCGGATATCCTCGATAGCCTGCGGAACTTTAACGTTCGCGATCTTGGAGAGTTCGTCCACCAGTTCAAAATCTGTCATGGAGTCATATTTCTCATCAATGGCATCCATCACGCTTCTTGTAAATTTGAACGGGCTTGCAGTAGATGCGATCACTGTCTTTGTCTCATCTTTTGTCTCTGCTTTATATTTTCCGTATACACCGGCTGCAACTGCAGTGTGTGTATCAATGACATAACCTGTCTTCTCATATAATGCAGAGATCACCTCTGCTGTCTCTTTCTCTGTTGTGTAATTGCCGTAGAAGCCCTCTAACTGAGCTTTCATTGCATCAGTAATGACATATTTTCCATCTGTGGATAATGCTGCCATCAGTTTTGCATTCTCCTCTGCACTCTCACCGACAATACGGTAGATCAGACGCTCCAAATTGCTGGAGATCAGGATATCCATAGACGGAGAAGAAGTCAGAATAAACTCACGGTTTTTATCATATTCACCTGTGCGGAAGAAATCGTATAATACTTTATTCTCGTTGGATGCACAGATTAATTTTGCGATCGGAAGCCCCATATTTTTTGCATAAAAAGCTGCTAAAATATTTCCAAAGTTTCCGGTCGGAACTACCACATTGATTGGCTCGCCTTCAGCGATTCTTCCATTCGCATACATTTTTGCGTATGCATATACATAGTAAACGATCTGTGGAACCAGACGTCCGATGTTGATGGAGTTTGCGGAAGAAAAACGATATCCTGCCTGAAGCAGTTCTTCTTTCATCTCCGGATCAGAAAACATCTGTTTTACGCCAGTCTGTGCCTGATCAAAGTTTCCATGAATTCCTACAACGAAGGTATTGTCACCTTTCTGGGTAACCATCTGCTTTTCCTGAATCGGGCTGACACCGTTCTTCGGATAAAATACGATGATCTTGGTTCCTTCTACATCTGCGAAACCTGCCAGTGCTGCTTTTCCGGTATCTCCGGAAGTAGCCGTCAGAATGACGATATCCTCTTTTACCTCATTTTTGCGGGCTGCTGTGATCAGCAGATGCGGAAGAATGGATAAGGCCATATCTTTGAATGCAATGGTTGCGCCGTGGAACAGCTCCAGATAATAAGCGCCGTCTGCTTCTACTAACGGTGCGATCTCCGGTGTGTCAAATTTGGAATCATACGCACGATTGATACAGTTTTTCAGCTCTTCCTCTGTAAAATCTGTTAAAAATCGGCTCATAACTGCATATGCAGTCTCCTGATAACTCATTTTTGCCAGTTCCTCTACCGGAATGTCCAGTTTCGGGATTTCTGTCGGCACATACAATCCTCCATGCTTTGCCAGTCCGTTTAAAATTGCCTGGGAGGCAGTCACTTTCTCTGATGCATCTCTGGTATTTGCATATAAAATTGCCATAATTTCTTCCTTTCTGTCTGCTGTCTCGCTTTTTTCTACTCTCACATAAAATTTTTATCCGGCATTTCCGGAATTTTTCTCCCGATCATACGCAGAAGATACTCTTCTGGAAAACACCTGATTCTTCACGATAAGTTTCGTTTGTTGTTAATATAGTTTACCAGACCTTCGCTGTCAATGATTTTCTGCATGAACGGCGGGAAAGCCTGTCCCTGATACTCGGTTCCTTTTGTGCGGTCATAGATTTTACCGCTGTCGAAATCAATTTCTACCTCATCGCCTTCCTCGATCTCACGGGATGCTTCCGGGCACTCAATGATCGGAAGTCCGATGTTGATGGAGTTGCGGTAGAAAATACGTGCAAATGTCTCTGCGATGATGCAGCTTACACCTGCTGTCTTTAAGCATAACGGTGCATGCTCTCTGGAAGAACCGCATCCGAAATTCTTTCTTGCCACGATGATGTCACCCGGCTGTACACGCTGTGTAAAGGTCGGATCAATGTCAACCATTGCGTGGGTTGCCAGTTCCTGAGCGTCAAATGAATTCAGATATCTTGCCGGAATGATTACGTCGGTATCTACGTTGTCACCATATTTAAATACATGTCCTTTTGCTGCTTTCATTATTTGTCACCTACTTTCTCAGGATTTGCGATATAACCTGCAATCGCACTTGCTGCTGCCACTTCCGGGGAAGCCAGATAGATCAGGGATTCTACATCACCCATTCTTCCGACAAAGTTACGGTTTGTGGTGGATACACATTTCTCGCCCGGAGCCATAACGCCCATGTGGCCGCCCATACATGGTCCGCAGCTTGGTGTATTAAATGCACAGCCTGCATCGATAAAGATATCAACAAGGCCTTCTTTGATACATTCTTTGTATACTTCCTGTGTGGCAGGAACAACCATAACACGTACATCCGGATGAACAGTATGTCCTTTTAAGATTGCTGCTGCTTTTCTCATATCGGAGATACGTCCGTTTGTACATGATCCGATGACTACCTGATCGATCTTGATCGGCTTCATAGCCTCTACTTCGTCGATTGTCTTTGCATTGCCCGGAAGATGAGGGAACGCAACTGTCGGACGGACCTCAGACAGATCGATCACAACGACCTGATCGTACTCTGCATCTTCATCCGGCTCATATACGGTATACTGTCTGTCAGAATGAGCATCCATGTAAGCTCTTGTCTGATCATCTACCATAAAGATACCATTTTTTGCACCTGCTTCAATGGCCATATTTGCCATAGTGAAACGGTCATCCATGGTCAGGTTTGCGATACCATCACCAACAAACTCCATGGATTTGTATAATGCACCATCTACACCGATTTTACCAATGATGTGAATGATGACGTCTTTTCCGCTGACATACGGACCCGGTTTTCCGGTCAGTACGAATTTGATTGCGGACGGAACTTTGAACCAGAGTTCTCCGGTTGCCATACCAGTTGAAATATCGGTGGTACCTACACCAGTTGAGAAAGCGCCAAGTGCGCCGTATGTACAGGTATGAGAATCTGCACCGATGATGCAGTCACCGGCTACTACGATACCGTACTCCGGTAAGATCGCATGCTCTACACCACATTTACCCTGTACCAGATACCATTTCAGATCCTGCTCTTTTGCAAAATCCTGAATTGCTCTGGAGTTGATCGCGGATTTGATATCCTTATTCGGTGTAAAATGATCCGGTACCAGTACTACTTTATCCTTATCAAATACTTTGTCTGCCATCTGTCGAAAAATCGGCAGTGCCATCGGACCTGTAATATCATTTGCCATAACAACGTCCAGTTTTGCTTCGATTAACTGGCCGGCTGTTACAGAATCAAGTCCTGCATGGGCAGCAAGAATCTTCTGTGTCATAGTCATTCCCATTGTATGTTCCTCCTTATGTTTCACAGTAAAATATGTTTTATCACTTTACTGTAGTAATTTAACTCATTAAACAATATTTTATCATACACATTTTCAGAATACAAGGTAAAAAAAGAGGGCTGCATTACGCAACCCCCGTCTTTTTATTCTGATTAATTGTTGATCAGTTTATCTTCGCCATTCCAGCTGTAAAGTTTACGGATCTCAGCACCAACAGCCTCAGACTGATGCTCTGCTGCTAATTTACGCATAGCTTTGAAGTGAACCTGACGTCCTGCAGGAGACATATCCAGTAAGAACTCTTTTGCAAATGTACCATCCTGGATGTCGGAAAGGATTTTTTTCATTGCTTTCTTTGTATCTTCTGTAACGATCTTCGGTCCTGTAATGTAATCGCCGTACTCAGCTGTGTTGGAGATAGAATATCTCATTCCAGCGAAACCTGACTGGTAGATTAAGTCTACGATCAGTTTCATCTCATGGATACACTCGAAGTAAGCGTTTCTTGGATCATATCCAGCCTCAACCAGAGTCTCAAAACCAGCCTGCATTAATGCACAAACACCACCACAAAGTACTGCCTGCTCACCGAAGAGGTCTGTCTCTGTCTCTGTACGGAATGTTGTCTCAAGAACACCAGCTCTTGCTCCACCGATTGCCAGTGCGTATGCAAGTGCGATATCCATAGCTTTTCCTGTAGCATCCTGCTCTACAGCTACCAGACACGGAACACCTTTGCCTGCCTGATACTCGCTTCTTACTGTATGACCCGGTCCTTTCGGAGCGATCATTGTTACATCAACATCTGCTGGTGGTTTGATGCATCCGAAGTGGATGTTGAAACCATGAGCGAACATTAACATGTTGCCTGCCTCAAGGTTCGGTTCGATGGATTCTTTGTAAAGTTTAGCCTGTTTCTCATCGTTGATAAGAATCATAATGATATCAGCCTGTTTAGCTGCTTCTGCTGCTGTATATACTTCGAAGCCCTGTGCCTCTGCTTTTGCCCAGGATTTGCTTCCTTCATAAAGACCGATGATTACATTACATCCGGACTCTTTTGCGTTTAATGCGTGTGCATGTCCCTGGCTGCCATAGCCGATAACTGCGATTGTTTTACCCTCTAAAAGAGAAAGGTTACAATCTTCCTGATAATAAATCTTTGCGTTTGCCATTGTCTTATCCTCCATTTGCAAATGATTATTTAATCTATAATAGTAACATCCGCAGAACCTCTGCTCAGGCCGGTAATTCCGGTACGGGCCAGTTCAAGAATGTCATATCCTTTTACCAGATCCAGGAAAGCATCCAGTTTACTCTGTCCTCCGGTTAACTCGATCACCATGGAATCATTGGATACATCCACGATCTTCGCCCGGAAAATATTTGCAACAGAAAGTACTGCCTGACGCTCTGTATCGTTGATCTTTATCTTTACAAGTATCAGCTCACGACATACGGACTCTCCATCCTGAAGCTTCTTGATATCAATTACATCTTCCAGCTTAGCCAGCTGTTTTTCAATCTGTTCCAGAATCTGTTCATCTCCGCTGGAAACAACGGTGATTCTGGTAAATCTCGGATCTGCGGTCACACCTGCGGAAAAACTGTCAATGTTGTATCCGCGTCGACTGAACAGTCCTGAGATATGGCTTAACACACCGGAAGTATTTTCAACTAACAGTGATAACACCTGTTTTCTCATGTAAAAACCATCCTTTCTACGTTACTGCACATTCTAGCAATATCTATTTTCTTTGTCAAGGGCAGGAACCCCTTTGCAGAACCATTTTTTTACACTTTTTGAATATTTTTTCATTTTAAAGGAATATTTATAAGTGACCCAAAAGTGTCCAGCTTTCGGTACAGTAACTGTACTGTCTCTTCATCCGGCTGCGTCAGATCCGGGATCATGATCACCCTGCATCCGGCATCATGCGCAGAACGGATTCCATTTGGTGAATCCTCCACCGCATAACATTCCTCTGGTGGCACACCAAGTTCACGGCAGGCATATGCGTAGACATCCGGTGCCGGTTTGCCCCGTTCCACTATGGTCGCACAGATCACTGCATCAAAATACGGGCGGATTCCTGTAGTGCACAAATTATACTCTGCCTGCTGTGGACCTGTGGCCGTTACAACCGCAAGACGGTATCCCTGCTCTTTCAAAAATTGTAACGTCTCCGGAACCGCCGGTTTCAATGGAATCTGTCCTGACAGAAATTCTTTCATCAGTTCCTTGCGGTAATCCCGGATGGTCCAGTAATCCACCTCCGGTCCAAACCAGCGTTGAAACTGTTCCACCGCAAAGGGACGCCCCAGACTGCGAAGTTTTAACACTTCCTCCTCCGGCAGTTCATATCCCGCATCGGAGATTGCCTGTTTCCATGCGCGGTTATAATATTTCTCCGTATCAAATAAAGTTCCATCCATGTCGAACAAAAACGTTGTCATATTTTTCCCTTACCTTTTTTCAAAACAGTTCACAAATTCACAAAAAATGTCATGTATTGCCAGATGTGCATCTTGCTGCTGGAATCCAAAACGCATTCCTGTTACCCGTTACTCGCTGATTTTTTCAATCTCCATATTTTTCGGCAGGATCAGGCTTAAAATAATCGCTACCACAAATACGACTGCCACGCAGTTTGCAGAAAATACATCTTTGACGATCTGCGGGAAAATATTCCAGATCTCCACTTCACTGGTGGATGTAAATCCGATTCCGATAGCCAGTGATAATGCTGCAATGGTTACGTTTCTCTGGGAAAATCCTGTTTTTGCCAGCATCTGGATACCACTGATCATGATCGTACCAAACATCATAATGGTACATCCGCCCAGTACGGACTGCGGCAGGCTTGCAAAAAAGTTACCGATTGGCGGGAACAGACCTGCAAGGATCATAAAGACAGCACCTGTCATAATGGTAAAACGGTTGACTACTTTTGTCATATTGACCAGACCAACATTCTGGCTGAAAGAAGTAACCGGCGGGCATCCGAATAATCCGGAAATGGAGCTTGCGAAACCATCGCAGGCCAAAGCACCGGAAATCTCTTTTTCTGTAATCTCACGACCAAGGCCACCGGAAACAAGTGCAGTGGAATCACCAATGGTCTCTGCTGCAGATACCATAAAAATAATAGCAACAGAAATAATTGCACTCAGGTTAAATTCCGGACGATACGGAAGCAGATGTGGCAGAGAGATCAGGCCGCCATCCAACATACCGGACAGATCCACCTGTCCCATGCATAACGCGATGGTATAACCTACGATCAGTCCGACCAGCACGGACAACTGTTTTAAATAGCCCTTTGCTACCGCATTGAAGATCAGGCAGACAGCCAGAGTCACCAGACCAAGCACCAGGTTCTGTACAGAGCCAAAATCATCGGTATAACCACCACCGAAAGAACGGGCTCCTACGGTAAACAGGGAATATCCGATGGCAGTAACAACAGATGCGGAAACCACTGGTGTGATAAACCGCTTCCAGTATTTTGCAAACAGACCAAGGACACCCTCACAGACACCGCCGACCAAAACGGCACCGATCATCGTCGGATATCCATAGGTGCCCCCCACGTAACTCAAGATCGTTACAAAGGTAAAACTTACACCCATAACGATTGGAAGTTTTGCACCGACTTTCCATACCGGATACAGCTGGATCAATGTCGCAATACCAGCAACAAACATGGCGTTCTGTAATAAAACCGCCAGCTCCTTTCCGCTTAAACCGGAAGCAAGGCCGATCATGGTGATCGGTGTCAGGTTCGATACAAACATTGCAAGCACATGCTGCAGACCAAATGGAATTGCTTTCAGCAGCGGCACACGTCCATTCAACCGGTAAATATTACCGATTGTTGCATTCTCTTTTGATTTCATTTTCATACCTCTAGTTTTCTATTTTTTATATGCTGCCTTTCGGCAGACACAAAGCATTTTTTATCATACCACCTGTACTTTTGTTTTGCAATGACGGTCTGCTCTTTCTTGCCAATTCTTTGCCACTGTGCTATGATAAATTGTAATAATTCAGAGCAGCGTGACAGCGAGATGGCTCTGAATTATTACTCAATCAAAAACTTAACAATGGAGGTTTTTTATGATAGAAAAATGGGATATCACCATTCCGGAGCTCACCGGAGATGAGGTGCGAAGTGCATACATCTGTCTGCCAGAGGCATACACTTACGACACCAACCGACGTTTTCCGGTACTGTACATGTTTGACGGGCATAACCTCTTTTTTGACAGTCATGCCACCTACGGGAAATCCTGGGGACTGAAAGAATACATGGAATACACCCATACCCCGCTGATCATCGTTGGCATAGAATGTAACCACAGCCCGGATCACGGACGGCTGCAGGAATATTCCCCTTACGACTTTACTTTGCCAAAGGAAGGCAAGATTACCGGAAAAGGCAAGATCACCATGGACTGGCTGACCCGCACATTTAAACCATACATTGATACACATTATCGGACGCTTCCGGACCGGGAACATACCTTTATTGCCGGAAGTTCCATGGGCGGGCTGATGAGCATTTACGCGCTTCTCTATTATAATCAGTTCTTTTCCCGTGCAGCGGCACTCTCCCCGTCCCTGTGGATCGCGCCAAACGATGCCATGCAGATGATCCGGCGTTCCCGCCCGCTTCCGGGAAGCATTTTATATATGGATTACGGAAGCCGTGAAATGAAACAGCATCGGAAAATGAACCAGTCCTTCGGTCAGGCTGCCAGCCTGCTTCTGGAGAAAAATATTTATCTGGACTGCCGCATTGTACCGGAGGGCGAACATTGTGAGGCAAGCTGGGAAAAACAGATTCCGTTTTTTATGAATACATTGATGTATAATCTGTAATGATTTTTCTTATTATATAGAAGTAACACGGAGGACTTTTCCACATGAACATACAATATTTTAAAAATTACAGTCCCGCACTCGGTCGGGACATGGAATGCAAACTGTACGGTCACGGCGGACAACCGATTCTGTTTATCCCCTGTCAGGACGGACGTTTTTTCGACTTTGAGAACTTCCATATGACGGATGTCTGGGCACCCTGGATTGACTCCAGGGAGGTCACCATTTTTACGGTGGATACCATTGATACAGAGACATGGTCCAACACAAACGGCGATCCGCGCTGGCGCATCTGCCGCCACGAAGACTGGTTCCGCTATCTCACCGATGAGATGGTTCCTTTTATCCATGCAAAACTGAAAGAATATCAATCAGATTACACCAACAAAGGAATCATTGCTTTCGGATGCAGCCTTGGCGCTACCCATGCGGCAAACCTGTATTTCCGCCGCCCGGATCTTTTTCACGGACTGCTGGCCTTAAGCGGTATTTACGATGCGTCCTACGGATTTGGTTCTTATATGGATGATCTGGTTTATATGAATTCCCCCGTTCACTTCCTGCCAAATTTACCAGCAGATCACCCTTACATGGAACTGTACCGCCAGCGAAAAGCCATTCTCTGCGTCGGTCAGGGTGCATGGGAAGAACCTGCCAGCACCTATCAACTGCGGGATATTCTGCAGCAGAAACAAATTCCGGCATGGGTGGATTTCTGGGGATATGACTGCGCCCATGACTGGGACTGGTGGTATAAGCAGGTGACTTATTTTGTACCGCATTTGCTGTACGATCCGGTGTGATTTTTACAATGAGATAATAAACGGATTAAAATACTACAGATAGAGAGAATAATTAATTATGAAAAATGTGATTTTTATTTCCCCGAATTTTCCGGAGAATTACTGGCATTTCTGCCATGAATTAAAAGAAAACGGCATGAATGTTCTGGGCATCGGCGACTGTCCTTATGACGATCTGCGCCCGGAACTTCAGGAAAGCCTGCAGGAATATTATAAAGTCGACAGTCTCGAAAACTACGATGAAGTCTATGGTGCTGTCGGCTACTTTATCTGGCATTACGGCCGTATTGACTGGCTGGAATCCAACAATGAATACTGGCTGGAGCTGGATGCCCGCCTGCGTACGGATTTTAATATTCCAACCGGTTTTCATAATGAGGACATGCCGCGTATCAAATACAAATCCCACATGAAAGAATATTATCAGCGTGTCGGCATCCCGGTGGCCCGTTATCACATGGTAGACACTTACGAAGGCTGCCTGAATTTCATTCGTAAAGTTGGATACCCGGTTGTCACAAAACCGGATAACGGTGTCGGAGCCTCCCATACCTTCAAAATTTCTTCCGATGAAGAACTTGGCAATTTCTTTGCAAACAAATGGGATGATACCGTTTACATTATGGAAGAATTTATCAATGCGGAGATCAATTCCTATGATGCAATCATCGACTCCCACGGCAATCCGATTTTTGAAGCAGGAAATGTCACGCCAATGTCTATCATGGATATTGTAAACAATGCTGACAACGCACTTTTCTACATTGTGAAAGATCTGGCCGATGACACCCGTCATCTTGGCAGAGAAACTGTAAAAAGCTTTGGTGTGCGCAGCCGTTTTGTGCATTTTGAATTTTTCCGTCTGCTCTCCGACCATGAAGGGCTCGGCAAAAAAGGTGATCTAATGGCCCTGGAAGTCAATATGCGTCCTTCCGGTGGATTCACCCCGGATATGATCAATTTTGCCCGTGAAACCGACGTCTACAAAATCTGGGCGGATATGGTTGCCTATGATTCCACACAGAAACCGGTCGGTGCTCACCACTTCTGTGCCTTTGCAGGACTGCGTGATGGCAAGGATTTTGCCCTGACACCGGATGATATTATCGAAAAATATGACGCTCAGCTCAAAATGGTAGAACGTATGCCAGATGCGCTGGCCGATGCCATGGGAAATCAGATGTATCTTGCTACTTTTGATACCGAAGAGGAGCTTAATGCATTCTTTGCGGATGTGACCAGAT
The DNA here is from genome assembly GCA_963587975.1 of Bulleidia sp. Lineage (GTDB taxonomy): Bacteria > Bacillota > Clostridia > Lachnospirales > Lachnospiraceae > Eubacterium_I. The sequence goes on from CAVAFS010000077.1 coordinate 12,048, forward strand.
TGAAAGAACCTGATACTTCTGCTGAATCAGAAACAACCGAAACATCTACTGAAAAATAATACACACTCTGAAATAAAATACAGCATTTTCTGAAATATGCTTTCACGGTATACTCAGAAGATGCTGTATTACATTTTTTGTTGACTTTTTATAGTTTTTTATTAATATATCTTTCAAGAAACGACGTTTACTACCGTGTAGCAATTATTGCTCAGACGGGCTGCTCGTTTCTTTTTTTGTATACTCAGTATGTTCAATCTTTACACCTCGTCTGCAATCTGACACCGTTTCACCAGATACAGATTTACAATCAACAGCAAACCATTCAGAACCACAAAATATAACGTTGAAAACCATAACGGAACCAACGGCTGCGCATAAAATTTATCAAAATGCTCTCCAAAAATTGCATGCGTAAGCGGAAATATCCATTTCAGAGGTTTTATATAAGAAACTGCTGTCGCGCCCACCACTGTAATCCCCATGGCAATTAATAACCCCAGTTTTCTCCGTTCCAGCAACCGAAACAGACACAAAATCTGAAGCATCACCAACAAATATGCCAGCATCAGCAACACACCGATCACCATTACACGCACTGGTGTTCCATGACTCATCGTTCCGGACTCCAAAAACAACCGGTCATTTTGTCCATAAATTTCCGGAAAGCGTTCATAAATGTCTGTCATAAATTCACTCCACTGATTCTGCCAGACAGCTCCACGGCCAATCCACAGAAAACTTGCCACAAAAAAGGCTCCCAGACAGGTAACTCCTGCCAACAGTCCAAATACAAACTGTCCCGCCAGCCAGATTCTTCTCTTCACTCGCATCATAACAAAAATATTTCCCCCGCTTTTATCCGGGAAACCAGACAAAAGCACAATAAAGATCAACGGTATCACCAGCATATAGAACTGAAAGGACAACACCAGATCCATCGGCTCCAATATATTGACCGAAAGCCCTGTCGCCTCTGCTACCCGTGCCATATCCGAAAAAATATATTCTCCCAGAAACAGAATGGAAAATAATAAGATCAACATCTTTTTCAGACTGAACCATTTTCGATATTCCATGCCCGCGATCCAGACAATTTCACGAATCTTACACATTCCTTCTCCTCATCTGCCAGTAAAACAATAACGCAATTCCACCCATCCACAAACCGATGAATATTGCATATACCCAATAGGGAAGCCCAAACGCATACTGAAACGAACGATCATAAAATAAATGATTGGACGGAAACAAGAACTCCACCATCCGCGCCTTAAGCGGTACTGGCAGTCCACCCGCTTCGTATCGTTCATATACAACGCCCACATAACCGGATGCCATTTTTTTACTGAAATATTCCAATAATACCAGACTGCTGATAGCAAAAAAGCTGTCTCCCCATAACACCGTCAAAACCAATGCCGTTATCGCAAAAACTGCCGCCAACAGTCCTGTATGCACGATTGCAAGCAACAGCCAGCCGCTTCTCTGAAGCAAAGTATCTCCATAGACCATGGCGATTATACTTTCGCCCACATCATTGACATACGCATCCAGCGGCAAAAATTTAACGGCAACCAGCACAATATAAAGTGCAATTCCACATCCAACACAGGCAAATGCTTTCCACGCACTTTCTATCAGCCATTTTCGTGCAAACTGTTTCTTCGTTCCCCGCAATGCATTCAGATAAAAATTTCCGCCAAACCATACTTCCGAAAACTCAAAAATACCGGGAACCACCGCCACAAGTGGCAGCAGCACAATAA
>CAVAFS010000078.1:0-9037 GCA_963587975.1 Bulleidia sp.
GCTGTAAATGAGATTAAAAAAGATGCTGAGGAAGTATTGAAAGAGGCTGTATCCAATGTGGATGCATCTGATTACAAGCTTGCTACTGTAAAAGAAGTAAGTGTTCCGGAAGGAACAGTATTTCCGGTTACCATTACATTTAATGTAGATGGCGTAACTGCAGGAAGCAAAGTCATCGTGCTTCATTATGTAAACGGTGCTTGGAAACAGGAGACGGCTATCGCAGGCAATGGAACAGTTTCCATTACTTTAGAGAGCCTTTCCCCGATCGCAATTTACGTTGAACCTGCAGCAGGAGCTGGAAATGGAACAGGCACAGGTTCCGGAAATGCAACTACTGGCAATGGAGCAAAAGTTTCTCCAAAGACAGGCAGCGCTCCAATGATGACTTATGTTGTTGTGATTGCAGCTACAGCAGTTGCTGGTATGTGTATTACAAAAAAGAAACATGCATAATTTGAAATACGATTGGCATGGATTATAAGAAAAGTGGCATTCTGAGTTTTCAGGATGCCATTTTTTATATTGAAGAAGAACGGCAGAGATGCAACTTTACAGTTACGTTCGTTTGTTAAGAAAAATGAAAAAGTGAGAAAAAGTGAGAAAAAGCTAGTATAATAGAGAAAGATACATTAAATCCCTATATAAATGCGAAATCGTTTAGTTGCGATTCAGGTACAAAGCAACTATTATATGACTATCGGTTAGCACTCGAAAGAAATGAGTGCTAATAAAGCAGAAGAAAGCATAAGACTTATATATAGAATAAGGAGGAATCACATCATGAAATTAGTACCATTAGGCGACAGAGTTGTATTAAAACAGGTAGAGGCAGAAGAGACTACAAAATCAGGTCTGATCCTTACAACAAGCGCACAGGAGAAACCACAGGAAGCAGAAGTAATCGCTGTAGGACCTGGCGGAATGGTAGACGGTAAAGAAGTAACCATGCAGGTAAAACCAGGTGATAAAGTTATTTATTCTAAATATGCTGGTAACGAAGTAAAATTAGAAGGTGAGGAGTACATCATCGTAAGACAGAATGATATCCTTGCAATCGTTGAGTAATTATATTTCTGGAAAATATCAGAATAAAACAGGGTTTCATAAAGAAAACTGAAAATCAGAATAATAAAATAGAAAAGAACATATGCATAGAAACAGAATGTGCATAGGTTATAGGTTAATGAATGAAGGAGGAAATTCATCATGGCAAAAGAATTAAAATATGGATCAGAGGCAAGAAAAGCTCTGGAAGCTGGTGTAGATAAATTAGCAGATACCGTTCGTGTTACATTAGGACCGAAAGGAAGAAACGTTGTTCTGGACAAATCTTTTGGCGCTCCGCTGATCACAAACGATGGTGTTACAATTGCAAAAGACATCGAGCTTGAGGATGCATTTGAGAACATGGGTGCACAGCTTGTGAAAGAGGCAGCTACAAAGACAAACGATGTTGCCGGTGATGGTACAACAACCGCTACTGTTCTTGCTCAGGCAATGATCAAAGAGGGAATGAAAAACCTGGAAGCAGGTGCAAACCCGATTGTTATGAGAAGAGGTATGAAGAAAGCAACTGAGGCAGCTGTAAAAGCAATCGCAGCTATGAGCCAGAAAGTGGATGGAAAGAATCATATCGCTAAAGTTGCAGCAATCTCCGCTGGTGACGAGACAGTAGGAAACATGGTAGCAGACGCTATGGAAAAAGTTTCCGCAGACGGCGTTATCACAATCGAAGAGTCCAAGACAATGCAGACAGAGTTAGACTTGGTAGAAGGTATGCAGTTTGACCGTGGATACATTTCTGCATACATGGCAACAGATATGGATAAAATGGAAGCAAACCTTGATGAGCCATACATCCTGATTACAGATAAAAAGATCACAAACATTCAGGAGATCTTACCACTGTTAGAGCAGATCTTACAGACAGGTAAAAAATTATTAATCATCGCTGAGGATATCGAAGGTGATGCATTAACAAACCTGATCGTAAACAAATTACGTGGAACCATCACTGTTGTCGGTGTAAAAGCTCCGGGATATGGTGACAGAAGAAAAGCAATGCTGCAGGATATCGCAATCCTGACAGGTGGTACTGTAATTTCTTCCGAACTTGGTCTGGAATTAAAAGATGTAACACTGGCACAGCTTGGTCAGGCTAAATCCGTGAAAGTTCAGAAAGAGAACACAATCATCGTTGACGGTGAGGGTGATTCCGAGGCAATCAAAGCAAGAGTTGCTCAGATCCGTGCAGAGATCGAGACAACAACATCTGATTTCGATCGTGAGAAATTACAGGAGAGACTTGCTAAGATGGCAGGCGGCGTAGCAGTTATCCGTGTAGGTGCAGCTACAGAGGCTGAAATGAAAGAAAGCAAACTGCGTATGGAAGACGCTCTGGCAGCTACAAAAGCAGCTGTAGAAGAAGGAATCATCGCAGGTGGCGGATCTGCATACATCCATGCAACAAAAGAAGTTGCAAAACTTGCTGATACACTGGAAGGCGATGAGAAGACAGGAGCAAAAGTAATCCTGAAAGCTCTGGAAGCTCCGTTATTCTACATTTCCGCAAATGCAGGTCTGGAAGGCGCTGTTATCATCAACAAAGTTCGTGAGAGCGAGCCGGGTATCGGATTTGATGCAGCAAAAGAAGAGTATGTAAACATGGTAGACGCAGGAATCCTTGATCCTGTAAAAGTAACAAGAAGCGCATTACAGAACGCAACAAGTGTTGCTTCTACCTTATTAACAACAGAGTCTGTTGTAGCAGACATCAAAGAGCCGGCTCCGGCAATGCCAGCAGGCGGCGCACCAGGAATGGGAATGATGTAAATTAAGAGTTCTTCGTAATAGTTGAACGTTATTGAAGCCCGGAGAACCAGAAAAGAATACCGCAGCCTGAGACGGCATGCTTGTATTATTTTCTGGTTCTCCGGGCTATTTAAACTGAGAAAATGTCCAAGTGAAAATCTGTGTATTTCTTTACGACATAAGCAGAGTAAAGGGGTAATGTGATTATCGGATTTTAGTAGAAGAGAAAATCTTATGTATATATACAACATAAATAGCGCAAGAGTAAAAATATAATGCAAGTATCTGATTAAAGACGAAAAGTAGAATCTTTGATAGTTGTAACGTAAATAGAGAGAGAGTCAGAAAATAATACAAGCAGACGTCTTAGTCTGCGGTATTCTTTTCTGACTCTCTCTTTCACTGTATCCCGTTTAGCCAACTATTTCACAATTTCGGCAAGTGGACAGATTTGAATATCACTTTCGGCAAGTGCTTTACGAATTTTTTCTACGAAAAGCAGTGCTTTTTCGCCATCTCCATGTACACATACGGAATCTGCCTGAATCGGAATATCCTTTCCAGTCACAGCCGTGACAACACCTTCTTTTACCATACGAATGACACGGGCAATGGCCTCATCCTCATCGGTGATCATGGCGCCTTCTTTGCGGCGGTTCACCAATGTGCCGTCCTCTTCATAACCACGGTCTGCAAACACTTCGCTGGCAGCTTTTAAACCGCAGTCCTTAGCAGCACGGATCATTTCGCTTCCGGATAAGCCCATGACAATGATTTCAGGATCATAGTCACGGATGGCCTCACAGATGGCCATAGAAAGCGTGTAATCTTCGGCAGCCATGTTGTATAAGGCTCCATGTGGTTTGACGTGCTGCAGGCGCATTCCGTTCGCCTGACACATGCCTCCAAGGGCGCTGATTTGATACAGGGTGTAGGCTTTTGCTTCTGCCGGGGAGATTGCCATATTTCTGCGGCCAAATCCCATGAGATCCGGAAGTCCCGGATGAGCACCAATCTTGATGCCAGCCTCTTTGGTGCGGGCAATGGATTCCAGCATTACGACAGGATCGGATGCATGGTATCCGCAGGCAATGTTTGCAGAAGAAATAAGAGGAATGATTTTTTCATCCATTCCAATGGTATAGCGGCCGAAACTTTCGCCAAGGTCACTGTTTAAGTCTACCTGATACATGGTAAAGACCTCTCTTTCTGATTTAAAATGATATCTGCGTTATAAAACTTCTAAGCCAAATGAATCAGAGAAAAATCAGATTGCAGAAGTATAACGCAGACATTTCTATTTTAAGAATTTATTAGTCCAGACGTAAAATCCGTTCAATAAAGCCGGTATCAGCTTTTCCTTCACAGAACTCTGGATTTTTCAGAATACGATACTGGAAATCAAGGTTCGTTTCCACACCCATGATCACCATTTCATCCAGTGCGGAACGCATTTTCTGCAGAGCCGCATCACGGTTGGGCGCATGAACAATGACTTTTGCGATCATGGAATCGTATTCGGAAGGAATGCGATAGCCGGTGTAAAGAGCAGTATCTACGCGGACGCCGTTTCCAGACGGCAGATGCAGATGTTTGACCACACCCGGGCTTGGCATAAAGTTTTTCTCCGGGATTTCCGCATTGATACGACACTCAATGGCATGACCACGCGGAGTGACATCTTTCTGAGAAAAACTTAACGGTTCCCCCATAGCCACACGGATCTGCTCAATAATGAGGTCTGTGCTGGTGACCATTTCTGTGACACCGTGTTCTACCTGAATACGGGTATTCATTTCCATGAAATAGTAAGTGCCTTTCGGATCTACGATAAACTCAACCGTTCCGGCATTTGTATAATTAACAGCTTTTGCTGCAAGAATCGCGTCATGATTCATGGAAGCACGCATTTTTTCCGTGATAGCAGGAGATGGAGATTCCTCGATCAGCTTCTGATGATTTCGCTGTACGGAACAGTCACGCTCTCCAAGGGCAACGACATTTCCGAAGTTGTCTGCCATGATCTGAATCTCTACATGGCGTGGGTTCTCAATGAATTTTTCAATATACATGGTGTCATCGCCAAAGGCGTTGGCAGATTCACGCTGCGCCATATTGAAATTAAATTCGAATTCGTCTTTGGCTTTTGCCACACGCATACCTTTTCCACCGCCACCGGAGGAAGCCTTGATCATAACCGGGTAACCGATTTCATCGGCAAACTTTTCACCGGTTTCTGCGTCATAGACAGGTTCTTTTGTACCCGGAACGACAGGAACGTTAGCATCCATCATAGTTTTGCGGGCATGAGATTTGTTTCCCATGCTGTTGATAACGTCAGCGGTCGGACCGATAAAGGTAATGCCGTATTCGTCACAGAGACGGACAAAATCTGCATTTTCGGATAAAAATCCAAAGCCCGGATGGATGGCATCAGCGCCGACGTTGCGGGCAGCGGTGATGATGCGCTCCATGTTAAGATAATTGTTGCGGGCAGGACCTTCTCCGATGCAGACACGCTGGTCTGCCAGCTGTACGTGAAGACTGTTTTTATCTTCTTTGGAGTAAACGGCAACGCTGCGGATGCCCATGTTGCGGCAGGCGCGGATAATGCGGACCGCGATCTCTCCACGATTTGCGATTAATATTTTGTGAAACATCAGCAGGCCTCCTTAGTCATCCAGTTTTTTTACCTTAAACAGTGGCTGGCCATATTCAATCTTCTGCTCATTGCTGGCCAGAACGGCTTCGATTTCACAGTCAAAATCACTTTCAATCTCGTTCATTAATTTCATTGCTTCCAGAATGCATACGGTCTGTCCGGCTTTGACTCTGTCACCGACTTTTACGAAAGCCTTTGCTTCTGGAGACGGAGCGGAGTAGAAGGTGCCGACGATCGGAGAAGTGATATAGGTTTCGTCCTCAGCTTCTTCTTCCACTGGGGCTACAGGTGCAGTCTGAGCAACGGTAACTGCAGCTTCTCCCGGAACACCCATGGTTCCGCGGCGGCTCATTTTAATCTTTGTATCGCCTTCCTGGATGGAAAACTCCAGCATGGAGGAATTTTCGATAATCTGTACAAGTTTTTCAATCTGTTGTAAATCCATGATAATTTGTTACTCCTTTGATGTTCAATAAAAAGGATTCTATAGGCAAAACATGTGAACATATCGCCAGTCTGAGTCTGTTCCTACAGAATCCTGTCATAGTTCAGTAATTAAATCCGTGCTAGTTCTGAAACAGTTTTGATAACCGTTTTGCCACAAGTCTGCAGTCCAGAACTTCTTTACACGGCTGATAAATCTGTTTGCGGAATTCCTGCAGTTCATGAAGTTCATCCTGCATGAGCTGCTGGGCTTCTTCTACGGTAACTGCTTCAAAACGTACCTTGTGGTCTGTTTTTCGCTGAACCAGTTTCGGAATATCCACGGAAATGACGGTGGCAATTTTGGCGTAGCCGCCGGTGGTCTGACGGTCGGAAAGCAGAATGATCGGTTTTCCGTGGCTTGGCACCTGCACAGATCCGAAAGCAATTCCGTCGGAAATGATATCCGAAGTGGTCTTGTATGCAATGAACGGTCCTTCCAGACGGCATCCCATACGGTCAAATTCACTGGTTACGGTATATTCGGATTCCAGAAATGTCTTTCTGCCTGCTGCGGTAAAGGATTTATCCTGTGGCCCCATGATGACACGTAAGGTCACTTCATCTTGGTCAAATTCGTCCAGATCAAGGGTACGGGACAGATAATATGGTAAATATCTACGTTTGATACGGAATCCCACATAATCGCCATCCATCAGACGGCGTCCTTTGTATCCGCCGATGGAGCATTTGATGTTGGTAGAACGGCTTCCCATAACTACCGGAATATCCAGATAACTGGAAAAAGCGATATAGCCGCGGCTTCCGGTTCTTGCGCCACGGAAGGATAAGATATCGCCACGGTGCATGTAGACTGCCGTATAGTTTTTGATCGGTTTTCCATTTACCTGCGGCTGGAAATCGCCGCCGGTGATGGCAATGATGGTTTCGGAAGTAAATTCCAGTGTCGGTCCCATCAGGGTAAATTCCAGAACCGCTTCGTTTTCCGGGTTGTCCAACAGCAGGTTTGCAATTTTAAAGGAGCGCACATCCATGACACCGGACACACCGAAGCCCTGGCTCTGATAGCCGGTTCTTCCAAGATCCTGTACAGTTGTGAGCATGCCGCCTTTTAATACACGAACGCCCATGGGTTACACCTCCTTTGGATGAATGGTGCAGGTATAAGTGCCTTTTTCCACTTCATCTTTGATTGCTGTAAAATCAGATTCACTGACCGGGACGAAACGGATGTAGTCACCGGCTTCAAAAAGAATCGGAACTTCACGTTCCGGATCATAGGTTTTTACCGGGGTAAGTCCCAGTAACTGCCATCCTCCCGGGGAATCCAACGGATAAATACCGGTCTGGGAACCGCCGATACCGACGCTTCCGGCAGGAATTTTGATACGCGGGTTTGCCAGACGTGGGGTGTGGATGCGTTTATCCAGTCCGCCCAGATAAGAGAATCCCGGTAAAAATCCCAGCATGTAGATCAGATAGTCACTGGATGAGTGAATATCGATGACCTCCTGCGGGGTAAGATTTGCGTGTTTTGCAATGTTTTCCAGATCCGGGCCATATTCGCCACCGTAGCATACCGGAATTTCAAAAATACGGGAAGAAGAAGCTTTTTTGCTGACTTCCAGTTTTAATAATTTTTCCAGACGGCGTTTTAATTTGCGGTAGTCAATAACACGCGGATCATAGTTAATGAGAAGGCTTGTGAAGGCAGGGATCACATCTGTGACACCTTCCACATGCTGTTCTCTCATCAGATGCACGAATGCGGTGATCTGTGCATTGATTTCAGGAGAAATCTCCTGCCCAAACTGAATGAGCAGGGAAGAATCTCCGGCGGTAAGAATTTTTGTGTCTTTCATAATTGATCATGCTCCATTATGCAAAAAGTGTTGCAAGGTTTCCGAGGGATGTGATGCCAAGGTATGCGGAGATGACAACAACAACGATACCAAGGATCAGCAGCCAGGTCGGATGGTGGTAATCCTCACCCATGATAGTTTTCTTTTTGGAAGCTACCAGACACACGCCGAGGGTGATCGGAAGGATCAGACCGTTTAAGGCACCTGCCAGAACGAGCAGAGTAGCCGGCTGACCGATCAGAGCCATGACGATGGTACTGAGGATGATGAATCCAACAATGAACCATTTTTCATTTTTTTCAATAAATTTGCTGAATGTCTTCAGGAAAGATACGGAAGTGTATGCGCAGCCTACGATAGAGGTAATGGCAGCACACAGAAGTACCAGTCCGAAGAAGCGGTATCCGATCTGACCAGCGCCGATCTTGAATGCATCAGCAGCAGGGTTGGACGGATCCAGTGTATGTGCACCGGAAGTTGCAGTAGCAACAACGACGCCAAGGATGGCGAGGAATAACAGTACACGAACGATGGTTGCGATACCAAGTCCCATAACAGAACTTTTCTTAATTTCACCAAGGTTTTCTTTTTTCGTGATACCTGCATCGATCAGACGATGTGCACCGGCAAAAGTGATATATCCGCCGACAGTTCCGCCAAGCAGTGTAAGGATGGCAGGGAAAATGTCGCTCATGGATGCGGATGGTGCAACGGTTTCTTTTAAAGCATAGCCAACTGGCGGGCGAACAATGAGGATCACAACGAAAATAACCGCGATCATAAGTCCACCAAGTACTTTGGTCAGGGTGTCCATGGCTTTCAGTGCATTCTTAGATAAGAAAACAACGACTGCGATGGCACCGGCAAGGAAATATCCAACGGTAGTTGGAATACCAAGTAAGGTGTTAAAACCAAGAGCTCCGCCGCCGACGTTACCAATGTTAAATACCAGTCCACCGGCTACGATTAAGAAGGCTACCACATAGCCAAGTCCCGGAAGCACTTTGTTTGCAACGTCCTGTCCACGCATGCCGGATACGCAGAGCACACGCCATACGTTTAACTGTACGATGGCAGCCAGTACGATGGAAATTAAAATAACAAAGCCGAAACTTCCATGTAAGCTGTCCGTGAATTTTCCGGTCTGGGTTAAAAATCCCGGACCGATGGCGGAAGTCGCCATAAGGAATGCGGCACCGATTAAGGCACCGGCGTTTTTTTTCTGATTGTTCTTGTTCATACAACTCTCCTCCAC
>CAVAFS010000079.1:0-4078 GCA_963587975.1 Bulleidia sp.
CATAGATCAGACGGGAAATTCCCATCAAAAAGGCAAAGGACATCGGACCTGCCAGATCTCCAATGGTCTTGCTAACCCCCAGTCCTTTTTCTGCAAAGGTTGACGCCCACTGACTCACCGCCTGTTCACTGGCACCGGCACAGAGCATCATGAGCATCAGCAGCCAGAACACCTTTTTTGCAAACAATTCCTTCAGGCTTAATCCCCGCTCGCCCTCTTCTGTCAGAGAATAAATCGGCACTCTCGTAAAAAGAATCATATTTGCAACAGGAATGATGGCCCAGACCAGTGTCAGAATCTTCCAGTTTGCAATACCGCACACGGTAAAAAATATCGTGGAAATCAGCACAACTCCCACATGTCCCCAGCAATAAAATGAATGCAGCAGACTCATGGCACTCTCTTTGTGATCCGTCGGACATGCTTCAATGATCGGACTGATCAATACTTCAATAAGACCTCCGCCGACAGCATAAATAGCTACCGCCACAAGGATTCCAATATATGGATCCGCAAATATATCCGGCAGAATCGTCAAAGCAATCAAGCCTGCTGCCGAGCATATATGCGCCAGGATCACAGAGAATCGATATCCCAGGCGGTCTATAAAACCTGCAGAAGCCAGATCAATAATGAGCTGAATCAGAAAATTAATCGTGATCAACAGTGTAATCTTCGATAATGGAATCTGATAACTGTTCTGAAAAGTCACAAACAATAACGGAACAAAATTGTTTACAATCGCCTGCACGATATACCCTATAAAACAAGCATACATCGTACTTTTATAATTTGTTTTCATACTTCTATTTCTCTATTTTTATATATTTAGGTAGTGAAAGCGTCAGTCATCAATCTTACCTCTGCCGCTAACAATCGCTGGCCGAGGAAAGATTGCCTGACGCTCAATTTACTTTGTGCCCCCTGTCAATTAACCTCTATTGACATTCCAACCGTTAATAACAGATTTTTTACAATTCATTTTACATCGACAAGAGTATGTATGATTGCAAATCACCTAGCCTCATACACATCTAATTGTAACTGCGCATGCAACATAATGCTTATTATCTCAATGTATTATGTGCATGCGTGGCACGACGTAAGGGTAAGCAGTGTGTTTTTGGCACAGTCTACAGTAAAGGGACTCTGGCTATTTTTTCTCAGCGAGCGATTGTTAGCCGCGGAGACAAAATCGCAGAGTCCCTTTTCATAACTACTATAAAAAACACACAATTACCCGAAACAAGAATTGAATTTATTTCACGGCCCCGATCAGTTCATTGATATCCGCAACCCCATGCATCTGCATGTATTGTTCAATACCATCCACGATTTCCATCGTAACCATCGGATTCGCAAAGTTTGCCGTTCCAACACTGACAGCAGTTGCACCAGCAAGAATCAGCTCCAACGCATCCTCTGTATTCTGGATACCGCCCATTCCAATAATCGGAAGTTTTACGGCATTGGCCACCTGATATACCATGCGGACTGCAATCGGATGTACCGCCGGACCGGACAAACCACCGGTTTTATTTGCAATGGCAAAGGTACGTTTATTGACATCAATTTTCATACCGGTCAGAGTGTTGATCAGGGACAGTGCATCTGCACCGCCTGCTTCTGCTGCTTTTGCCATCACAGTAATGTCTGTAACATTTGGGCTCAATTTCATGATCACCGGCTGTTTTGCATGTTTTTTTACCTCGCGGGTAATTGCCTCAACGGCCTTCGGATCCTGACCAAACGCAATTCCGCCCTCTTTGACATTCGGACAGGAAATGTTGATCTCCAACATGTCAACCGGCTGATCTGCCAAACGCTCTACTACCTCACAGTAATCTTCCGTGGATTTTCCACACACATTAACGATAATTTTTGTATCATATTTTTTCAAAAACGGAATGTCTCTTGAAACAAACACATCGATACCCGGGTTCTGCAGACCAATGGCATTGAGCATGCCGCCGTATACTTCTGCAATACGTGGTGTCGGATTTCCCGGCCACGGAACGTTTGCCACGCCTTTGGTAACTACTGCGCCCAGACGGTTCAGGTCTACAAATTCAGAAAATTCTTCACCGGAACCGAAGGTACCAGAGGCAACCATAACCGGATTGTCAAATGTGACTCCTGCAATTGTTACTTTTGTATTCATTACAGTTCTACCTCCTCTGCTAAAAATACCGGGCCTTCTTTGCAGACACGTTTGTTATGTACATTCGTATGTCCATCTACTTCTTTGGATTTGCATACGCAGGCCAGACATGCACCGATACCGCAGGCCATCTTCTCTTCCATAGAGATCCAGCACTCGATATTATTTTCAGCCGCATAGTTTTTCAACGCACGAAGCATCGGAGTCGGACCACATGCGTAAATCACTTCTGCATCCAGTGCATTTTCACGGATGGCATCCAGCACGTTTCCTTTTGTTCCAACACTGCCGTCTTCTGTGGCAATGTAAACTTCGCCCTGCTTTTTGAACTCATCCAGAAGGAACATGTCGCTGTTGCGGTATCCAAGGATAATCTGTTTCTCACAATTTAACTGCTTTGCAAGCTCCAGCATTGGCGGAATACCGATTCCACCACCGATCAGAAATGCTTTTTTCCCTTTTAACGGGAAACCATTTCCAAGCGGTCCCATAACGGAGAGGTGATCTCCGGTCTGTTTTTCGGAAAATTCTGCGGTTCCTTTTCCTGCAATACGGTATACCAGATGCAGTGCAGAATCTTCTTTGTCGATTTCACAGATACTGATCGGACGTGGAAGTAATCTGCTTCCGTCATCACAGTAAATAGAAATAAACTGTCCTGCCTTTGCATACTGCGCAATTTTATCTGTCTTGATCCACAGGCTGTAGATCTCCGGGGCAATCTGCTCCTGGCTGATCACAATTGCCTGCTCTTTAAATTTCTCTGCCATGTTGTTCTCCTTATTTCAATGCGGAAGCGATATCTTCGATCATGTCGATGACTGCCTGACGGGAAGCATCTGCGAAGTTCTCAGCGCCAAACTGTGCGTATTTCTCCTGTTTGTAAGCTGCAATGATGCCTCTGGAAGAGTTTACGATTGCGCCCAGACCGTCTTTATTGAAATAATGAGTCAGATCTTTGCCTTTTCCACCCTGTGCGCCGTAACCCGGTACCAGAATGAAGCTCTTTGGCATTACCTGACGTAATACTTTACCAACTTCCGGATAAGTAGCACCTACAACGGCTCCGATGTAGCTGTACTCATCGCCCATAACGTCCTCACCCCATGCAGCAACTTTCTCAGCTACATGCTCATATAACGGTTTTCCATCGATCAGACGATCCTGGAACTCACCACTGGACGGATTGGATGTTTTTACAAGGATAAACAGACCTTTTTTCTCCTCTTTGCAGACATCTGCAAACGGTTTGATGCCGTCTGTTCCAAGGTATGGGTTTACAGTTGCGAAATCCTCATTAAAAGTGCTGTATGTTTTGCTTCCCACCTGCACTTTTCCAAGATGTCCGGTTGCATATGCTGCGGATGTAGAACCGATATCTCCACGTTTTACATCGCCGATGACAACCAGATCCTTTTCGTGACAATAATCAACGGTTTTCTGGAATGCTTTCAGACCTTCCACACCAAACTGCTCATACATGGCAATCTGCGGTTTTACTGCCGGGATCAGATCATAGGTGCTGTCGATGATCTGTTTGTTGTACTGCCAGATGGCATCTGCTGCACCTTCCAGTGTCTCGCCATACTCAGCAAAAGATTTTTTCTGAATATGCTCCGGAACATAAGAAAGCATCGGATCTAAGCCGACTACGATCGGTGCACCTGTTTTTTTGATTTTTTCTACTAACTTGTTGATCATTGTGTCTCGTTCTCCTCTTTATGAAATTTTAATACAAAGCTGACTTTTCGCTAACTTTCTTAAAATGTACTTTTCGTTTTTGAAATATCAGCTATTTTGTGACTTACTTTTCTGCAAATTCGGCTCTATTTCTCCAGATATGCGATCTCGCCGTCCACGATGGTCGCTTTTACTTTTCCGGTTACTTTTTTGCCGCCAAACGGTGTATTTTTACCC
>CAVAFS010000079.1:4104-9186 GCA_963587975.1 Bulleidia sp.
GCATTCCGGGTCAAAAATCGTCAGATCCGCATGGCTTCCTTCTGCCACGGTACCTTTTTCCAGCCCAAGTACTTTTGCAGGATTGTAACTCATTTTCTCTGCCATCTGCATCGGAGTCAGAATACCCGTTTTTACCAGCTCTGTATAAGTGAGAGCTGCTGCTGTCTCCAGACCAACGATTCCAAACGGAGCTTTCTGAATGCCCTGCTCTTTTTCTCTGGCTGCATGGGGTGCATGATCGGTAGCGATCACATCCATGATGTCATCGGCCAGGCCTTTCTTTAATGCCTCCACGTCCTCTTTGGTACGCAGTGGCGGGTTCATTTTATAATTTGCATCATCCTCTGTGATATCATCGGAAGTCATGCAGAAATGATGCGGGCATACTTCTGCCGTTACTGGAAGTCCTTCTTCTTTTGCCAGTTCTACCATGCGCACACTGTCTTTGGTGGAACAATGGCACAGATGCAGACGCACACCCGTCTCTTTTGCCAGTAAAATATCGCGCGCTACGATAACGTCTTCTACAGAGTTTGTAATGCCTGCAAAACCAAGTTCTTTTGATTTTGCATCTGCATTCAGCACACCACCGTGTACCATGTTAATATCTTCACAGTGTGCCAACACTGCCAAACCTTCTTCTGCTGCGATCTTCATGCCTTCCCGGTAAAGCTGTGCATTCATAACAGATTTGCCGTCCTCACTGATGGCCGGGCTTCCTGCTGCTGCCATGCCGCGGATATCGGAAAGTTCCTCGCCTTTCTGTCCTTTTGTGACTGCGCCAGCCTGCAGCACATGTACTTTTGTCACTGCCTCGGCTTTGTGCTTCACATAGTTGATCACATCCGGTCTATCTGCCACCGGCTTGGTATTTGGCATCGCCACGATGGTAGTAAATCCTCCATGCAATGCTGCTGCACCTCCGGTCTCAATATCCTCTTTGTACTCCAGTCCCGGATCACGCAGATGCACATGCAGATCAATAAATCCAGGCATGACATAGCATCCCTTCGCATCCAGAATGTCATCGGCTTTTTCTTTGATCGCCGGTGCGATTTTTGTCACTTTTCCGTCTTTTACCAGAACATCGGCCTTTGTGGTCGTCTTGTCTCCCGGATTGATGACCGTTCCGTTTTTTATCAAAAGTATCATCCTGACAGCCTTCCTTTCTTAATTCACGTTTATTTTAGCATTTGCGGCACTTTACCGCAATACATTGTTATAGTTCCGGAGGCACATATGCTTCCACATAAATACCATCCGCTGTGTACTCTTCTTTCAGCAGTTCCCCGTATTTGCGGATCTTCTGGATTTCTCCGGCTTTTTCATAAGGAAATGTATGTTTCAACAGCACCTTGTCTTCCCTGAGCATATCTTCAAACACTTCTTTTAACGTATCCAGCCCCATTCCGGTTTTCGCCGAAATACGAAGTGTCTTGTCCGCACGGAAATCCTGTAAGATTTCATCTCCGGCCAGACGGTCACATTTATTAAACACCGTAAGTATTTTTTTGTCTGTCACGCCAAGATCCTGCAATGTCATATAAACCACATGCATCTGCGCATCCCACTGCGGATTCGACGCATCCACTACATGTACGATGAAATCTGCATATTTTGCTTCTTCCAGTGTACTCTTGAAGGCATCCACCAGATGATGCGGCAGTTTTCGGATAAATCCAACGGTATCCGTCAGCATCAGGTTTTGATGATTGGATAACTCCAGCATTCGGGTGGTCGGATCCAGTGTTGCAAAAAGCTGGTCTTCCTCCAGTACGCCTGCATTCGTCAGCGTATTTAACAACGTAGATTTTCCTGCATTGGTGTATCCCACGATAGCCGCAACTTTTGTGTGGCTCTTCATACGCTGCGTTCGTGTCAGTTCACGATGCCGTACCACTTCTTTTAATTCCCGATTTAACTGCGCCGTTCTGTGTCCGATGAGACGGCGGTCGATCTCCAGTTTTTTCTCACCCGGTCCTCTCGTTCCGATTCCACCACCCAAACGGGACATGGAACGTCCGAAACCGGCCAGACGGCTTGCACGATATTTTAACTGTGCCAGTTCAACCTGAATCTTTCCTTCGCTTGTTCTCGCCCTTGCCGCAAAAATATCCAGGATCAGCAATGTACGATCCATCACTTTACTGTCCAGCACCTGCTCCATATTTCTCATCTGAATTGGAGAAAGTTCATCATCACAGATAATGCCTGTCGCCTCTTTTTCCCAGATCATATCACGGATTTCTTCTAGTTTTCCGGTTCCCACATAAGTGCCCGGGTGCATATGCTCCAGTTTCTGGATCACAGTACCCACCACTTCGGCTCCTGCCGTGGCCGCAAGTTCTGCCAGCTCTGCCAGGGAAGCTTCGGTATCGTCGCTGTCCCGCTCACTGATTCCCACCAGGATAACCCGTTCTACCGGCTGTTCATTTTCATATACTGTTCCCACTTACTGCTCGTTTCCTTCCGTTGTTGTATCGTCTATATTTCCTTCGATCACATCCGCGCCGATATCGACACGGGTCTGTAAAAATTCATATTCCTTCTGCATATCGGCATCATCCGGATAATCTGCCACATAAACTTTGGCTGTCTCCAGCGCGGATGCAAAATCTCCGCTCTTTTCGTACATCGCAACCAGTTCTTTCTGCAGTCCTTTCTTCTGTGCATCCGCTGCATTTTCAATGGCCTTTTTATAATAAGTGGCCGCATCTTCATAATCTCCGGACTCCGCAGCGATCTCTCCAAGCTGTTCCAACGCATCTGCATCCTTCGGATACTTATCCATATATTTCTGGAAGGCTGCCTTTGCCTCGTCCATCTGATCATTGGCCGCATACATTTTTCCAAGGCTCAGATATGCGCTGTCTTCGCCTTTCTCTGCTGCCTGATTGTACATACTTGCCGCATTTTCCGTGTCACCCTTCAACGCATAAAGTTCGCCAAGTCCTTCATAATCTGCCGCGGAAGAAGGTTTGATCTGAAGGCCTTTGTCCAGATAGCTCTGCGCCTGATCTTTCTCCCCTGCATTCTGCAGATTTTCGCTGATGTGACCATATAATTTTGCATCGGATTCATTCAGGGATACTGCCTGGGCGTAATCCTTTAACGCGGCATCCGTTTGTCCGTCTGCCAGCAGCACACTTCCTCTGAGATAATATACTTCCCAGTTTTTACCATCATAGTCAATCAGGTTATCATACGTCTTGATCGCTGCCTTGGTGTCACCGGATTTATACTGCGCCAGTGCTTTGTAATAGCAGACATCCAGCTCCTGCGCCCGGATTCTTCCCAGAGACTGATCCAATGCTTTCTGAAAACTGTTGACCGCGTCCTTGTAGTTTTCTTCCTGCATCTGTTTGATGCCGAGTTCTTTGTATTCCTGTGCTTTTTTCTCTGACTTGCTGGTACAGCCACCCAGTAATACGGACAGGCCAAGCAGTCCTGCCAGGAAAAACACCATTATTTTTTTCTTCATATCTATGTTCATTCCTCCATGTCGAAACAACTTCATTACCTTATAGTATGCCATGAATACGAGCTCACTGCAAGAAAATTATCCCTTTTCCGCCACACTTAAACAGTCCAAAAGTGCACCCGCTCTCTTCCCACAAAAAGGTCTGTCACATGTTTTCAGACATGTAACAGACCTTGCTATTATCATACGGATATTATAAGTCAATATTGGAAGAATTCAGATATTTCTCCTGCTCCGGAGTCAGTGTATCAATGGATTTTCCAAGGAAACGGAGTTTTCTGTTTGCCACTTCCAGATCCACATCACGCGGAACGTTGATCAGTTTCTCATTCAGATTCTTTGCGTTTTCTACGAGATATTTTGCACTCAGTGCCTGAATTGCAAAACTCATATCCATGATCTCTGCCGGATGTCCATCACCTGCAGCCAGGTTCACCAGACGGCCTTCTGCCAGAACGTAGATCCATTTATCTTCTGTGATCTGATATCCAACGATGTTTTTACGCTGATCAATGGTATCTAATGCAATCTCACGCAGACGTTTCATATCGATCTCAACATCAAAATGTCCTGCATTGCAAAGGATAGCACCGTTTTTCATCACTTTGAAATCCTGCTCGCGGATAACACCAGCACAGCCGGTTACTGTGATAAAGAAATCACCAATCTTTGCAGCTTCGTTCATCGGCATTACGTCAAATCCGTCCATAACAGCCTCAATGGCTTTGATCGGATCTACCTCTGTAACGATAACTTTTGCACCAAGTCCTTTGGCACGCATAGCCACGCCTTTTCCGCACCAGCCATAACCTGCGACAACCACATATTTTCCTGCGACGATCAGGTTTGTCGTACGGTTGATTCCATCAAATACGGACTGGCCGGTTCCGTAACGGTTGTCAAACAGATGCTTGCAGTCTGCATTGTTTACCAGAACCATCGGGAATTTCAGTTCGTTATTTTTTGCCATTGCGATCAGACGGATGATACCGGTTGTGGTCTCCTCACATCCACCGATGACATACTGCAGTTTATCCTGCATTTTTGTATGAAGCATGTGAACCAGGTCACCGCCGTCATCAATGATGATGTTACAGTTATTCTCCAGAACACTTGTGATATGCTGGTCATACTCTTCCGGAGTGCAGTTGTACCATGCAAATACGTTTAATCCGTCAGCCACCAGTGCTGCTGCCACATCGTCCTGTGTGGAGAGCGGGTTGCTTCCTGTAATGTACATTTCTGCGCCGCCGGCAGCTAATACCTTGCAAAGGTATGCTGTCTTTGCTTCCAGATGAATGGAAAGGGCGATGCGGATGCCCTCAAATGGTTTTTCTTTGGAAAAATCGTCTTCCAGGCTGCGAAGCAGCGGGCAGTTTTTGCGTACCCAGTCGATTTTATGTGCTCCGGACGGAGCAAGGTTGATATCTTTGATTGAACTCATTGTTTTCCTCCTGCGTATGTGTTAATTTTGTTGTTCTTCCCTCTGCTGGCGTTCTTTTTCTGCAATGATCGCCTCGTTCAGAGAGAGCATTTTTGCATCCAGCTTGGATGTGATAGCCGCACAATCTCTCAGTTCCTGACTGATGTACTGCGGTGCG
>CAVAFS010000079.1:9196-11474 GCA_963587975.1 Bulleidia sp.
TTGTAGTAGATCTTGTGCTCCAGACTCGCCCAGAAATCCATGGCGATGGTCCGAATCTGAATCTCTACTTTTGTATGCTTGATACCGTTTGTTGTCTGGATCGGTACCGTGATCAGCATGTGATAGCTGCGGTATCCGCTCTCCTTCGGATGCTTCATGTAATCCTTGATATAAAGGATCGTAAACTCTTTCTGCTTTCCAATCATATCCGCCAGACGGTAAATATCGGATGTGAAGGAGCATACGATACGCACCCCTGCGATATCGTTAATATGTTCCACCATGTTTTCCATGGTATTTTCCAGCCCATGACGGCTTAATTTCTTTGCAATACTGTTCGGCGTCTTAATCCTGGATTTGATATATTCAATCGGATTATACTGGTGGATAAACTGAAACTCATCATTCATGATATCCAGTTTTGTCCGAACTTCCTTGATCGCAGCATTATATAAAAACATCAGACTTTGCCAGTCGTAGACGTTTTCCCCTCTTTCTGCATCTTCTGCCATGTGTAACAAAAAACCTCCTGAACCACTTTTTCGCCAGACCGATCACCGTGTATACACAATATCTTTCTCATCTGAATATACACTGTTTCTGTTTATATGAAAAATCTTCTTTTCACCGGATTCCATAAACGAATCTGTTCTGACGCATTCTTATCTGTTATAGTATAGCATAAATCCGTGCATTTTTTGTCATTGTTGCGCACTTCTTTATACAATTTTAAGGATTATGTTCTCAGGAAACCTTTTACCCGCAGTTCTGCCTCGATCTCATCTAAAATCTCTTCGGATTCTGCCTCAACCGTATGAAAATGGCTGTCTCCCGTCAGGATTTTTAATGGCTGATCCGTTGTTTCTCCCATTTTCCGGATAAACTCATCCACATCTCTGCGGTTTTTCAAGATCAAATCCGCACTGAGCTGACCGTAGATTTCATGCTCTACTACCACGTCACAGACGCGGCCGCCACGGTCCACGATCGCATAAAGCTCTTCTCTGATCTGAGCATCGGTATGCTGCACCGCAAAGGTTCTGTGGCACAGCTCCTGTCCACGGTCCGGGTCAAACAGCACATATCCCTTGTTTGTACTTAAAATATTTCGATTGGTGGCCCGCAGCAGTGCGATATCCTGCACGATCACCTGACGGCTCACTCCAAACCTTTTTGCCAGTTCCGTACCGGAAAGGGGACGGCTTTCCTGTTTTAAAATTTTCATCAGTTCTGTTCTGCGTGTCGTTCCGTCTGTCATCTTAGTCCTCCTCGATCACCTGAATCTCCAGGAAATCAAACTCGATTTGCTCGATAAAACTATCCTGATAAAAACGCGCCTTTGCATGACGTTTAAATTCCTCAATATTTTTCTCCAGCCAGATCGGTTTCCCCAGATCAAACTCATAACATACTTCCTCTAACGCCTGAAATACTTTATGGGTACGGGTCTCCTGACTGTCATCGCAGATCGTCGTATCACGCAGCATGCGGTTATTTTTAAATTCTTTTGCCCATAAACGAAACATATTAACCTCTTCTCTGCCTGTTGGCTTCATACATTAAAATACCTGCTGCCATGGCCGCATTCAGTGATTCCAGCTGACCACCCATTGGGATTCTGATATAGGCATCCGCCAGCTTTGTTGTCTCCGCCGTCAAACCGTTTCCCTCATTTCCGATCAGGAACGCCGTTCCTTGTGTATAATCCGGCTCATCGTAGCAGACACTTCCCTCAAGATGCGCCGCATAGACACGCACGCTCTTTTCCTGCAGCTGACGGATTGTCTCATGCAGATCTTCGGTAATGTAAAATGGCATCCGGAAAATGCTTCCCATGGTAGAACGGATCGTCTTTGGATTATAAATATCCACCGTGCATTTATCCATGATCACGCCGGAAATACCAGCGCCTTCCCCGGTTCGAAACATTGTTCCAAGGTTTCCAGGATCCTGCACATTTTCCAGCACCAGCCAGATTCCGTCTTTTTTCTCCAACAGGTCTTCCAGACGGTTTTCTTTCATTTTCACCAGACAGAGTACGCCCTGCGGGGTTTTGGTATCCGACACTGCCGTAAATACAGAATCGGACAGCATTTCCCAGTCCGTTCCTTCAAACAGGCCTTCATGTGTCGGATCTTTTGCAAAAGATTCTGAAACATACACTTTTTCGATACGGTCCGCCGGTGTTTCACGAAACATTCGGATTCCCTCTACCACGTACAACTGCTGCTGCCGTCTGGTCCGGGCATTTTTTATCAGTTTACTTAAGGCTTTCACC
>CAVAFS010000080.1:0-5311 GCA_963587975.1 Bulleidia sp.
ATACCATATCGTAGGCACCGTCTGCCTTTTTGAATCCATTCTTTTCATACAGACAAATTGCAGGCTTATTGATATTCGCTGCAAATAATCTCAAATATTTCTCACCTGACATTTTTGCAATTTCTTTCGCCTTTTCTATCATGAAAGTTCCGATTCCTTTTCCGGCATATTTTACATTGACGCCCAAACGTTCCATATACATGACTTTCGCATTCATATCATGCCAGGTAACTGCCTGTTCACCTTCATTTGTCTCTTCCAAAGCAAATGCCGACAAAATTTCATCCCCATCTGTCAGTACATAAAGCCGCTTCTTTTCTATATCATCCGCAAAAAATTCGCATGGATAAATATCATCCCAGATGTCAATGCCACGCACTTCCATATCTCTGATGATTTCTCTATACACAGCTTTTATCTGTTCCAAATCCTGCATTACCGCCATTCTGAATTCCAACCATTCTCACCCCCATATAATATTCTTGCTCTCATAACAACTATTAAAAAAACTTTTTCCCTTGCGCGTGCAACACTTTGAATCAAAAAAGTAACTGCACACGTGGTGTGTAATGACGCCGTGGCTGAAAACAATTTAGGCTCTGCCACAAACGTAAATAGGGTCTGGGGTTATTTTTTCTCAGCAAGCGATTGTTAGCTGCGGAGACAAAATAACCCCAGGCCCTTTTCATTACCCTAAAACTTCTGCCACAAAGGAAGCTTTTAATTATTACAGCTTACGACACCCTTTTTGCAATCCAGTGTCACAAATGCGCCGGTTTTCAAAATCTGTGTCGCATTTGCTGCCCCGATAAGCACCGGAATATCCAGGCTCAGTCCTGCGATTGCCCCATGGCAGTCTGCGCTGTCACTTTCAAGGATCAGACCAGAAGCCAGACGAAGCTGTTCCATCATCTCATTACAGGTATCTTTTGCCACAATAATATCACCGGCTTTGAACTTTTCCCGCAGTTCCTCTGCAGAATTTACAACACACATATTTGCGGAAGCACTCTTATCATTCAGACCTTTTCCCTGCATCAGGATATGTCCTGCCACATGCACTTTGATCATATTGGTAGTTCCTGAAATACCAAGCGGTACGCCGGCTGTCAAAACAACGATCTCACCCTGTTTGATCAGTCCCATTTCTTCCGCCTTATCTACCGCATGGTCAAATAATTCATCAGAATTGTGTTTTAATTCTACCAGTAATGGTGTTACACCCCAGGACATATTCAGTTTTCTGCATACATCTTCGTTTACAGAACATCCGATGATCGGGCACGCCGGACGATATTTGGATACCATACGTGCAGTACGACCGGAATTGGATACGGTAATGATCGCGGATGCATTCAGATCCATAGCGGTTGTACAGGTTGCATGCGCAATGGCATTGGTGATATCCGGGTTTGTCAGAATGCCACGTTTTTTCAGGCGGGACATATAGTTGATATCCTGCTCTGTACGGGATGCAATTTTTACCATGGTCTGCAGTGCTTCCACCGGATAATCACCGGCAGCTGTCTCGCCGGAAAGCATAATCGCGCTTGTTCCGTCATAAACGGCATTTGCAACGTCTGTCGCTTCCGCACGGGTCGGGCGCGGATGTTTCATCATGGAATCCAGCATCTGTGTCGCTGTGATAACCTGTTTTCCTGCTTTGTATACTTTCTCGATCAGGATTTTCTGGATAACCGGAACATCCTCCATCGGAATCTCGACACCCATGTCACCACGGGCTACCATGATACCGTCGGATACGCGGATGATCTCATCGATATTATCCACACCCTGTTTATTCTCAATTTTTGCAATGATATTGATGCTCTTGCAGTCATGCTCATCCAGAATTTTACGGATCTGAAGAATATCATCTGCGGTTCTTGTAAAGGAAGCTGCGATGAAATCAAATCCATTCTCGATACCAAATACGATATCGTTATAGTCCGTCTCGCTGATAAACGGCATTGCAAGCTCTACATTCGGCACATTGACACCTTTTTTATTGGAGATCATACCACCGTTGACAACTTCGCAGACAATGTCAGTTCCATCCAGACGAACAACCTTCATCTCGATCAGACCGTCATCGATCAGAATGCGGTCACCCACATGCACATCCTCATACAGCCCTTCATAAGTGATGGCCACACGGCTGGCGTCACCCACAAAATCACCAAGTGCAAGGGTAAAAAGCTGACCTTCTTTTAATTCCGCTTTGCCGCCTTTCAGCTCTTTCAGACGGATTTCCGGTCCTTTTGTATCAAGCAGTGCTGCCACCGGAAGATTCAGTTCCTTCCGCAGTGCTACCAGTTTGTCCAGACGTGCTTTCTGTTCTTCGTGGGAACCATGGGAAAAATTGAAACGTGCGACGTTCATTCCCTCCAGCATTAACTGGCGAAGTACATCACCTTTATCTGTAGATGGTCCAAGTGTGCAGACAATTTTTGTTTTACGGATTTCTTTCATAAATACACGATTCCTTTCCTGTAACTTCTGAAAATCAAATGATTTTTCATGTATAATAAATTTAAATCAACCTGAGATAAACTGTAAAAGGGATAATACACTCTCTATCATGCATTATCCCCTTTTTTTCGTTTTTATTTCTTTATAATTGTGCCTGTCTGGCCAGCCATAGCTGCTTCGATACTCCCCAGTTTCGTAATCAGCACCCGACGTGTTGCATAGTCACCAATGTATGAAATTGCTGTCTCGATTTTCGGGAGCATGGTTCCCTCGCCAAACTCTCTCTCAGCAATGTATTTCTGTGCCTCTGCGCAGGTCATCTCACGGATTGGTTCCTGCTTGTCCGTGCCGTAATTTTTGTATACACTTTCCTCACCGGTCAGGATGATCAGCATATCTGCCTCAACACCATCTGCCAGTAAACCGGCAATGAGATCTTTCTCAATAACTGCACTGGCACCTTTTAAGACTGTGCCCTGCTCCAGTACCGGAATTCCACCGCCACCGGCTGCGATAACAACCTGATCAGCATTCATCAGTGCATTGACTGCATCCAGTTCAACGATTTCATGAGGCGTCGGTGCTGCAACGATTCTGCGGTAACCATCTTCTGTTTTTACCACATGGTTTCCTTTTTTCTCTTCCTCGTTGGCTTCCTCTTCCGTCATAACACGACCGATGATCTTGCTCGGTTTGTAAAAAGCTTCATCGTACGGATCCACAATAACCTGTGTCAGAAGTGTGGATACGGTACGGTATACACCGCGGTTCATTAATTCTGTACGGATCGCATTCTGCAGATCGTATCCGATATATCCCTGGCTCATTGCAGAACATACAGACATTGGTGTCGCGGTATAGTCTGTATATAATCTGTGGAATTCGGACATCGCCGTATGGATCATTCCAACCTGCGGTCCGTTACTGTGTGTGATAACCACCTGACAATCATCCTGTATTAAATCAGCAATCGCCTTTGCTGCACGGCGGGTTGCCTCTTTCTGCTCCGGAAGCGTTGTTCCCAGTGCGTCATGTCCAAGTGCAATTGCAATTCTTTTTTTCTTCATCTCAACTGCCTCCAATACTCGTAAAAGTCCGTTTTGTTCATTTTATCACAAGATAGAGACAGCGTAAAGCAAAAATGGAAAAACGCATTGAAGGATTCTTCGCCCCCAATGCGTTCTATTCTATAAAGTTTCACAATCATTCAGAGTTGTGTCCGAATCATTTTTTCCCATCTCACATGTTATCTCATGCTGTTAAAAAAGTCCTCGATACTGCTGTTTCCATTGCTGCTGCCATTGCTGTCACTTCCGCTGTTGCTGTCACCGTAACCCGGAATGGTCTGTGTGCCGGACTGGCTGCTGTTGCTCTGAGTTGTTGTATTGGACTGCTGCTCGGAAGCATTATCCAGTGTCACTTTCAGTGTCTGCTCCTCATAGCCCTTGCCATCACTGTTTCTCTGGATCGTGATCTCAACGGTCTCGCCAGCTTTGTAATACTGCAGTTCCTCTTTTAACTGGGAAATAGAGGTAATGGTTGTATCACCAAGTTTTGTGATGATATCGCCTCTCTGGATACCGGCCTTTGCTGCTGCGCCGCCATCTGTGGTTCCGCTGACATAAACGCCTTCCGGAACATTGTATTTCTCTGCTTCATCAGAGGAAACATCCTGTCCGGTAATATTTAAAAATCCATAATCACTGGTCAGTTTATCTCTGGTCTCCTGATTCATCAGGTTTTCAATGATACTCTGTGCTTTTGCCATTGGGATTGCAAATCCCATGCCTTCTACTTCATCGCTGGCATATTTTGCACTATTGATACCGATAACTTCGCCTTTCATATTAAATAGAGCACCGCCGCTGTTACCAGGGTTGATGGCTGCATCTGTCTGCATCAGAGTTGCGGTTGTATCATCAATTGTAACTTCACGATCCAGTGCACTGATGACACCGGAAGTAACGGACTGACCAAAACCGAGTGCATTACCGATGGCAACTACCTGATCACCAACCTCCATCTGTGTGGAATCACCAAGTGTGGCGATGGAAATGCTGTTTAATACATCTTCACTGATATCAGAAAGCTGGATTGCGATAACAGCCAGGTCATTATCTTCGTCTGTTCCTTTGATCTTTGCGTCAAATACAGCGTCTTTATCATCATTGAAACATACGGTTAAAGATTCTGCACCGGATACTACATGGTTGTTTGTAGCGATCAGAAGTTCCGTATCGTTCTTTCCGATGATAACACCGGAGCCGCTTCCTGTACTCTGCTTCTGCAGTGTTCCAAACATGGTCTGTACTTCCTGTACGCTCTGATTTGTGATAGCTACAACGGAAGATTCACACTGTTTTGCGATTTCAGCTACGGTATAGGTTCCATCGGAAGAACTTGATGAACTGCTGCTCTTGCTGCTGGAGCTTGTGCTGAGTTTTTCTGCATTTGTCTCCAGATTTGCAACTGCGGTTGTCTTTACTGCATTTTTTCCGATCATAAAGGATCCAAGTACCATACCACCGGAAATTGCACCGAACAGAATTGCACAGCAGATTACTTTTGCATACACGTTCATGCTGCGTTTGTGTTTTTTCTTCTGCTGCGGTGTCTCCTGATAGTTGTTCTGATGACCACCGCCTACATGATCCTGCTTCTGATGATTCTGGATGTAGGAATAACGATACTGGGAAGCCCCTTCCGTTCCTTTGATATGATTGTCGGAAGCGGTCTCTGTGGATTCTGCTTTTGCTGTTTCCTGTGATGCTTCCACATTCTGCTCCGGCTCGCTGTCCTGCGGCGGTGTCACAAAATCGGATTCCTCAAACATTTCTTC
>CAVAFS010000080.1:5321-13032 GCA_963587975.1 Bulleidia sp.
CTTTATTTTCTGCAGCTGTCTCGGCATCTTTTTTTACATTTTCTATATTGCTATCATTTTTTACTTCTGATTCATTGTTTTCTGTGTTCATTTTGTTTTCTTCATTCTCAAGCATTTTATTCTGCCTCCTCATCTTTGATGAGTATATCATATCTGAAGATTGTAGTAAAATTTTGTTAATATTGTGAAAGAACTGTGAAATCACACATTTTTATATGCAATAGTCGCTCCAATTGCTGTCGTTCACCCGGATGCAGCTGTTTCGGATCAGAAGCTGTCCTTCCAGTTCCATCTTCACTGCGGAACGATGCCCGCCACGCAAATGATCCAAAAGCAGGTACATGGCAAATTTTCCCATTTCATCCCTCGGCAGACGCACCGTTGTCAACATCGGTTTCGTATCCTGGGCCGCTTCGATATCATCTGTTCCGATAATAGATGGTGTGTATCCGCATTTTTTATTATTTGCCATACATTTCAGCATACCTACCGCGGAAATATCATTTGCACAATAAATGGCGGTCGGACGTTCCTCAGAATCAAGAAGACGTTCCATCATTTTGAAACCTTCCACTTCTGTCTGTCTTGTCTTCATGATAAATTCCGGCTCTACTTCGATATCATGCTCACGTAGCGTCTGCAAATAGCCCTGATAACGTGCATTGGTTCCGCAGGCGCCCACATAACCGATTTTCTGATGTCCCAGACCGATCAGGTATTCCACTGCCAGCTGTGCAATTTTGTGTCCGTCACAGACAACTTCATCCGTGATCCCGCTGGTGGCATTGCGATTGACACAGACAACACTGTGATAGTGCTGCTTCATCTCCAGCAAAGCTTCTTTATTGCATTTTCCAATCACGATCAGACCATCTGCTTTCTGTACAGATTCCTGCTGCATCTGCTCCACAATTGTCTTGATGCTCTCCCGTGCGCAGCGCTTGTCATCAGAAAAAATAGAACGATACCAGATATTTGCCAGAATACAGTTGCTTCTGTGGATCTCAGTCTCGATCACGCGCAGCAATGCATCAAAAAACGGATCCACGTTTGCGCCATCGGTACGCGTGATCAATACGTTAATATAATATGTTTTTTCTGTTTTTTCATTTTTCCCCTGTTTCAGACGGCGGGCTGCTTCATTTGGTACATAATTCAATTCCATAGCAGCCTTTCGGATACGGTCCCGCACATCCGGAGAAGAACAGTTGTAATCCGGATTGTTCAGCACCCGGGATACGGTCGCCGGAGAAACATTTGCCCGCTTTGCAATTTCTTTGATCGACATGTTATTTCCTCATTATCTGTTTTCAATATACATAGCTTGATTTATTCTGTATCTTTGATGTTATTTATAACAACTCATTTTTTCACTATAGCATATTGACTCATGTGCATTCATTATAATATACAGACAGGGTGTAAAACTACCTGTTATTGTAATTTTACACCCTGATTTACCATTTACTTATGCCTCGTATACGATTTCGTCTTTTGTCGGAGTACCGTCTACGATTGTAAACGCATGTAATACCGGCTGATCGGCATCCATCAGAGACAAAATCAGATAAGATGCGGTACTGTCATACGCCAGGCGGATATCCTCCTGAGACGGACGCGCCGGTGTCTCCGGATGAGAATGCCAGTTTCCAAGCGGTGTCAATCCGTTTGCACGCATGTCCTTGATAGCTTTTAGCTGTTCCTTCGGATCCATGGAAAAATGCTCGTTGGTGTGATCGATATTAGTCAGATAATACACTTTTTTCACCACACGGACATCTCCGTCTTTTGTACCGGCCAGCAGTCCACAGCTCTCCTCCGGCAGATGTTCTTTTGCCCAATCTGCCATCGTATCGAAATCACTCTGTGCTAATTTGATCTGCATTTAAATTCCCTCACATTCTACCTGTTCGTAATCAATTAATTTTGTGATGGTCGGATGATCACCGCAAACCGGACAGTTGCATGTATTTTTCGGTAATTTGATCTTGCGGAATTCCATATCCAGTGCATCGTAGGTCAAAAGGCTTCCGGTCAGAAGTTTGCCCTGTCCCAGAATGTACTTGATGGCTTCCATGGCCTGCAGACTTCCGATGACACCGCCCATTGCTCCGATGACACCTGCCTGTTTACAGGTCGGTACAGCATCCTTTGGCGGCGGATTTTTGAATACACAACGGTAGCATGGACCTTCCCCCGGTACATAAGTCATCAGCTGACCTTTGAAACGGATGATTCCTGCATGAGAAAACGGTTTTTTCGCCATAACGCAGGCATCGTTGATCAGGAATTTTGCCGGGAAATTGTCCGTTCCGTCAATGATAAAATCATAATCCTTGATCAGATCCATAATGTTTTCAGATGTTACAAACGTACGATATGTAATAACGTTTACATCCGGATTCAAATGATTCATAGTTTCTTTTGCAGACTGTACTTTTGCTTTTCCCAGATCATCGGTACTGTGGATGATCTGTCTCTGCAGATTGGAGAGATCTACCTCATCCGCATCTGCGATACCGATGGTTCCCACACCGGCTGCTGCCAGATACATGGCACAAGGTGCACCAAGTCCGCCGGCTCCGATGATCAGAACCTTTGCGTTCAGCAGTTTTTTCTGTCCTTTGGCGCCTACTTCCTTCAAAATGATATGACGGGAGTAACGCTCAAGCTGCTCGTTACTGAATGCCATTATTTTCCACCTCCCATGAAGTAGATAAACTCAACGACATCGCCGTCTTTTAAAGTAGTGGACTCGAAAGCCCCCTGATCTACAAATTCATCGTTCAGAGAAACTGTTACGTACTCTGGTGTCTCTACGTTTTCCAGTGCGATCAGTTCTTTGACGGTCAGTCCCTCTTTGTATTCTTTGTTTTCTCCTGCTACGTTTAATTTCATGTTCTTGTCCTCACTTTTTACAACTTTTATGTTTATTTTTCAGCGGCTTCTGCCACTGCTTCTTCCAGCTCTGCTTTTTTTACAACGCCGTGTAACCGTTTCACTTCTGCTCCGTTTTTGAAAAAGATAAGCGTCGGTGTAGATGCCACCTCGTATTTTTCTGCCATTTCTGTGTCATAGGCAACATTTACTTTTCCCACATACACGTTTTCGTGGGCTTCCTCCAGATCTGCCAGCAGCGGGGAAATCCGTTTGCACGGAACACAGCTGTCGGAATAAAAATCTGCAACGGCCACGCCCTCTGCCTGCAAGATTTTTGTATCAAAATTATCCTGATTGATTCGTTCTGCCATTTTCTTACTCCTCCACTTTTCTCACAAAAAGTGTATAAGTGCCATCTTCGTTATCCAGTAATTTTAGGATCTGATGACCTTCCTCTTTGATACTGCGCGGTACGTTCTGTACCGGCTCGCCGTCATTCATGCGAACGGCAAGGATTTCTCCGTCGTCCAGTTCCTCTAATGCTACTTTTGCTTTTACAAATGTTACCGGGCATACCACATCTGTGATATCTACCTGATCATCAAACTGTATCTCACTCATTTTCATATGCCTCCCTGATTGCCTGTTCAAATTTGTCTGCGCCGACACGATCGATCGTGAATTTAAAACGCTCGCCTGCATTTGCATTGTCTGCGAAGAAATCAATTGCTGCATCACAGACTTTCATTAATTTGTCATGATCCTCGATAAACGGAATGATCACATTTCCTTTGTGTACGTGATTTCCAAAAGTTCCACCGAAGGATACGATATATCCGTGTGTCTCCTCGTATGCGCTGGTCGGACATGATTTTGTGCATCGTCCGCAGTAATTACATTTGGACTCGTCCACGGTGATTTTGCCGTCCTCCAGCGTAATTGCCTCCGTACGACAGGCTTTCACACAGACACCACACTGAATACATGCATCCGGAATCCAGTTTACGCGGATTGCGCCTTTGATTCCCACATCGTTCTCTTCTGCTTTTAAGCAGTTATTCTGACATCCAGTGACACCGAATTTAAATTTATGTGGCAAATCCTGTCCGAAATATCTCGCATCCAGTTCCTGCGCCAGCGCGTAGGTATCGATACATCCACTCGGACAGACTGCTGCGCCCTGACAGGCCGTCACGGTACGGACACGCGGTCCGCAGACACCCGGAACAACGCCGCCCTTTGCCAATGCTTCTTTTACTTCGTCAATCTGCTCTAATTTAATAAATGGAATCTCCACACCCTGACGGGAGGTGAGATGTACATATCCTTTTCCGTAAGTCTCTGCCACTTCGGAAACCACTGCCAGCTGTTTTGCAGTCAGGTTTCCGCCAACCACACGGATTCTCAGGGAAAAATTATTTTTCTGTTTCTGGCGCATAAAACCGCCTTTTTTTAAGGTTGCGTAATCAACTGCCATGATATTTTCTCCTTTTTCATGAACCGTTTTTTCTTTCGTTCTTTTTCTATCTACTCAGAGTTCTTTGTCTCATCGTTTCTGCTAAAGTTTCTTTTTGAACTATTTTTTCTACTCTTCTGCTGCTTCATCTGCATGCGCGACCGCTTCGGTAAAATCTGTGATCAGATCATCCGCATCTTCGATTCCGACACTGACACGGATCAGATCATCGTACACCCCTGCTGCATGCATCATTTCTTCGGTACTGTGAATGTAGATCGTGGAAGCCGGATGAATGACCAGCGTCCGCAGATCTCCGATATTAGTTGCAATGTGTGCAAATTTCAGATGATTCATCAGATGATAAGCACGTTCCTTGCTTCCAACCCGAAGGCTTAAAATTGCTCCACCGTAACCGCCAAACTGCTCCTCTGTCAGCTTCTGATAAGGAGAAGTCTCAAGCAATGGGTAATTGACTGTTACATCTGGCAGCTGTTCTAATGCCTTTGCCAGTGCGAATGCGTTTTCACACTCTTTCTGTACCCGAAGCCCCATAGTCTCCAGACCTACAGTATTCAGATAAGCATTCATCGGAGCCATACAGGAACCAAAATTTCGTAACGTATCATTTTTCAACCGTGCGGTGTACGCTGCTGGACCAAACTTTTTGTACTCTGCCAACACCGGGTAACGCTGCACATCCCAACGGAATTTTCCGCCATCCACGATCACGCCACCGATGGAATTGCCGCTTCCGTTGATGTATTTGGAACTGGAATGAACCACGATATCGGCTCCCAGTTTTAACGGACGGATCAGTAACGGTGTCGCTGTCGTGCTGTCCAGAATCAACGGAATCTGATGCGCATGTACAAAAGCCGCTACCGCAGACACATCTATTACATCCAGTCCCGGATTGCTGATGACTTCACCAAAGACCGCTTTTGTATTCTCATTCAGAAGCGGCGCAATCGTTTCCTCAGATAAATAAGGAACGTAATGTACCTTGATTCCAAAATTTAACAAATCCCGGAAAACATCAATGGTTCCACCAAACACGCCGCTGCTGGCAATGATCTCATCTCCGCTCTGCAGGATATTTAATAATGAAAATACCACTGCACTTAAGCCTGACGCACAGGCTGTCGCTGAAAAACCGCCCTCCATCTCACAGATGCGCCGCTCAAAAGCTGCCACCGTCGGATTTCCGATTCTGGTATAAGCAAACCCTGCTGCCTTGTTCTGACAGACCTTTTCTAATTGCTCTGATGTCTCGTATGTATAAGCGCTCACCTGACTGATGGATGGTAAGGTTGCTCCAAAGGAATACGCTCCCACCGATTTTCCGTGTAATAGTTGTGTATTAAAATTCATGTTCCTGTCCTTTCTTTCCTACAGTTATACAGAAATTTCTTCCAATTTTCAAACCAAGATTGTGAAAACGTTTTCACTCCTATCGGAATAATATGATTTCGATAGGAGTGATTTTCGTTCCAATATTTACTTTTTCAAATCAGGTAAGCCCTCTGAATCAATAGCTTTATCCGAACGCACCTTTCTAATTCACATTTCTATAGAAGCAAACGTTTTTCTTTTCATTGTGAAAACGTTTCTTACTTCAAAAGTTGATCCAGATGTCGGAAATGTGGATGTTTTTCTGCCTCTTCTCCGATCCGTTTCTTCAATGTTTTTTCACTGATTTTCTGTATTTCAATGATCCAGACCGTTGACAGTTCCTCCCGGCCTTTTTCAATTTCCTGACGGTAGATCCGTTCAAACTTTGCCCCGGCGATCAGCGCCTGTTTCGCAATTCCTTTTATCTCAAAACTTCTTCTGTCCTCCGTCAGCACGTTTACCACCACCGGCTGATCAAACCAGATGCTGTTTACCATATTTTTGTTGTTCTGGGAAGATTCTATGTATTCATAAAATTCCAGATTTCCGTCTTCATTGACATGCAATGACTGCTTATATACCAGATGCAGTTCCCCGTCTGCGCTGATGCTGGCTATGCATTTCAGTGACTCCGGTGCATTAACTGCATTTTCTATTTCTTTGCTGAGCAAATTGTTACTCATTTGCTGTTCCCTTCTTTCTCTGATTATTCTTTATCCCCGCAGTCTTGCAAGGTCTGTATTCGGATGATTGCCGCAACGGCGGTAGTCATCATAATCCACCGGCAGGTCATATTTCTGACGTATTCTCTCATATTCCTTTGTCACCCGGACATAATATTCCAGGGATGGATTTTTTGCATTTTTCAAAATAGAAACCGGTGATGGCTGCCATACCGTAATCGCAACGCCGACACCTGCCTCTGCCAGTTCTTCCACTTCCTCGGATGTTGCGGCGAATGCTGCATCCTCTGTTTTGAACCCGATTCCTTCTGCCAGTTCTGTTCCGGTTACAATTCCGGTGTTTACGCGTCCTCGTCCAAAAATCTCCGCTGCGTCTTTCAGTCGCTTTTTCCATTCCTCATAACCGATAAACCGGTCTTTTCCAGGACATAGTTTTCGAAAAGCGGTCTCATTGAGCACCTCAATATCTGTCGTATAGGACATCAGTCCTGTTTCTTCATACAAACGCTCTAGCTGCTGACGGTTGTAAGCCGTTCCGATCAGCTGGCTTGGAAAACGTTTTTTCCGAAACAGAGTTCCGATCTTCTGCAGCAGTTCAATATGATAATTCAGCTCATCATCCAGAAGCTGCTCACCGGATAAAATAGAACCGGATGTGATCATGACGTTTGTAAAACGTCCTTTTTGTTTAAATGCTTCCCGCAATACTTCCACGATTTCATCCGGATCACTGACCAGAAGCTGTCCCTTTTTCTTCTTTTCTCCACCCTGGGCTCCCATCGGGCAGTATTTGCATCCGCAGCCCGGAGTATCCCAGAAATGGCAGAACCAGCTGCCGGTGATATCGATACGCTGCGGGCGGTTCGATACCAGAGACCACATGTGATTTCCCTTTGATGTCACCTTATCAAAATAATCCGCTTTTTCCCAGAAATCCACTTCCTCAATGATTTCATCCTGATCTGTGATATACAGCTTGCCATTCACCGCGTCCACCACATAAGGTGCCCGGTGCTGACGGCTTTCTCCGGTGTCATGAAGTACCACTGATGTGCCATCCCGCAAGATCAGTCCCGTCGGTTTGTATCCCTCATCATTGGAAAAGAGGCAGCTGGATGCCACGGAATATTTTTCCGGATCAAATAACTGTAAGGCTGCGTCCGTGTATACCACACCTCTGCGCTGCAAATCTGTTTTTAAAATGACAAATCTGGAGATATCCGGATATTTTTTTACTACTTCCCGGTAGGATAATTCTTCTTCCCGCCAGTTCCCATATTTCTGCTCATCTATGTAC